>JALVZP010000248.1 GCA_027037575.1 Desulfobacterales bacterium
CTTTGACAATCATACTACTAATGGCTTTACAGAAGGATGCCATACTAAGATTAAGATGTTAAAGCGTATCTCTTTTGGCTTAAAAAATGTGGAGGTGTATCGTAGAAAGATGATACTGGGGTTCTTACCACTTGAAAGTTGTTTCCACACACTTTGAAAAAGAGCCCCAACTTCCTTAAGAGCTTGATTATACAATGAGATTGATTATTTTTTATAAAAAACAGAAAGGATTTAGTAAAGATGAAAAGGGGAGATACTATAGATAGTCTATTTTCATCTTTGCAAAAAGCAGAGAAGATAAAGGAAGAAAGATTTGAGGATATCAAATATTTCAGACTGAAAGAGGATTTTAGGAAATTCCTGAGAGGAACAGTATATTACAATGGAGAGGTAATATTTGGATATCCTCGAATAGCACGTATAATCTCTTTGGAAAAAGGAATAAGGAATGTCCAGGAGCCTTTCTGGATGGAAGAAAAGGCAAATGGATATAATGTCAGGGTAGCAAAACTGAATAACAAGATAGTTGCTTTTACAAGATCTGGCTATATCTGTCCATTTACAACAGATAGACTTCCCGATCTTGGTGATTTTGAGAACTTCTTCAAGGAAAATAGCAACGTTGTTATATGTGGAGAAGTTGTAGGTAGAAGCACTCCTTACTCAGATTTTTGTCCTCCCTATATTGAAGATGAGATTAGTTTTTTTGCCTTTGATATCTTTCAAAAGAATGATTGGAGATTCTTAGAACCTGAGGAAAGGTATTCCCTTCTTTCTAAGTATTCAATAAGACAGGTAAGATCCTGGGGTCCTTTTAAATATAATAATCTCTCAACAGTAAAAGATATCTTAAAGGAGCTAAATAAAGAAGGTGTAGAAGGAGTGGTCTTTAAATCAGCTTCTGGAAGGAGGACAAAATACGCACTTCCATTGATAAATATAGAAGATATAAATACCTCATCCAGATTAATCTTTGAACTTCCTCCAGAATTCTTTATCCAGAGAATAGAAAGGTTTATCATTGGATCAATTGAACTTGGAGAAGGTATTGGTGAAGAGGAGATAGACAGGATAGGTAAGGCATTTATATATGGCTCTAAGGAGACTGTAGATCAGTTTTTAAAAGAAAGGAAGGTAAGCTTTAAGTATAGATTAAGATTTAGAAATTATGAAAGGGCAAAACTTTTGGTAGAGACTGTCAATAAGACAAGCAAGGTAACAAAGCTCAATATACTGACTTCAGAAAAAAGAGGGGAATATTGGGATGTTGAAATGGAAAAGAGCTTTATCAAATCTACAAGTAGATTAGCAAGTATCTTTGCTGGAAACATCTTTTATGATTAGTTTTTTCTCTTTAAAAGCTTAAAGAAATTTCTTGGATTAACTATCCTGATACCCAATTTTTCTGCCCATCTTATTACACCATAGTCAATAGTGATTATTCCTGCATCCAGTTCAAGTGCAAGAAGGACTACTTCTAAGTCCTCCTTTGAATCTATAATTCCTTCCCTGAGTGCCTGTCTATACTTTTCCCTCAGGCGGGCAATTATGGTGTTTTCATCTTTTTTTTCTGTTATTTCTCTCACCGCATTTTCTGCTACTCTCAGACCTTTATTTATACGTTCCCTGATCTCATCTATAAGCTCATACAAAAATGCCCCACTTACCTTTATTTCATATTTTTTTGGTGGTTTAAGCCTTATAAGGAGTTCTGTATCAGGAGGAAGGTCTTCTCCTATGAAGTTTTGGAGCTCTGAATAAACTGAAGGTGGCATATAGAATTCAATATCTTTTATCTTTTTTGCATGCTCTATGAACTTTAGAAATGCCTCTCTCGGACTTGATTCAAGTAGTATATATGTGTCAGGATTGGTAAATATACTTGTATCAATTACAAATTTCCCTTTTTCTTGCCCAATTGTGTTTAAATATTCTTCCATCTCAGTCTATAAATAACTAATTTTTTCTTTTATTACAATAAGAAGTGTTCAACAGCATTTTCAAGTTTTTCTGTGAAAACGTCTTTTTGGCTTTATTCCAATACTGGGTAGAATTATATTTCATGGCTCCATCTTTTTGATGGAAAGAATTTATGTTCATTAATAATAATGTCTTATGGTATTGGTTCGTATCTGTTGGAACTTGGAGTATAAATTTAATTAAAGTAAAGCTATTTTTTATTAGCTAATCTGAATTAATTCTTGTGACAAAATGGTAGATTTGATAAAGTTATATTTAAACTTTTGGAAAGAGAAAGAAAGATGATGATTACTGACAATCTTATAAGAAGAAAGATAAGTGAAATAGAGCCACACCTAAGGGATATTCTTATTTCAATCCTGGAAGGAATAGAAAAGCATACGCAACATATATCACAGCAGGTTACAAAAAATGAATTCAATGAACTAAAAGATATAGTAGCTGGTCTTACAAGAAAAGTTAATGAGCTTGCAGAAGCACATAGAAGGACAGAAGAAGACTTGCGCAATCACTTGAAAGAACAAATATACAAGTTGGAGGGCTCTCAAGAAACGTGGCATATTCGCTGAAAAATGAATCATACAGACATCTTCCAGCAATACTTAAAAGTCGCCACAACATAGAATTGATAGACAGATTTATCAGGACACATTTAGCAGGTGAATAGTAGCTATTATTTAATAAGTAAAATGCAAATTAAGGCCTATTTAGGAGGTAAGGTATGAAAATATTATCTGTAAATGGTAGTCCGCATAAGGAAAAGGGAAATACTTATTTGATTGTAAGGGAGTTTTTAAATGGTGCAGAAGAAGAAGGAGCAGAGATAATAGATGAGATATTCCTTCAGGAAAAAAAGATAAATTATTGTCTTGGATGTTTTATGTGTTGGACAAAAACACCTGGAAAATGCATTCAGAAGGATGATATGGGAGGGATACTTGAAAAGGTCCTTCAATCTGATCTCCTTCTTCTTTCTACTCCAATCTATTTAGATGGAGTAAGTGCCCAGACAAAAACATTTTTAGATAGACTAATACCTGTCTTAAGAGCACACTTTACCATAGAAAATGGTCACTGTAGGCATATAAAGGGAGTAGAAAAGATTCCAGGTCTTTTTTTAATAAGCAGTTCAGGTTTTATGGAAATGGATAATTTTGAATTGACAATAGAATCGTTAAAAAGAGCATGCCTAAACCTTTATATGGAATACAAAGGGCATCTTCTTAGACCTGGTTCTCATTTTATGAGATTAAAAGATATTTATAAAAATGAAATAGAGGTTGTTCTTAAGGGAGCAAAAGAGGCAGGAAAAGAGTTTATAAGATATGGAAAAGTAAGTGATGAAACAAAAGCCAAGGTATCAATTCCTTTTTGCAATAAAGAGGAGTTTGTAAAGCAGACAAACCTTTTGTGGGATAGGCTTATTGAAAGTTTGAAAAAAAATAAATGAAAGTAAGTGTTATCATTCCTACCTACAATAGGGGTTGGTGCATAGGCAGGGCGATATCTTCTATTTTTTATCAGCAATGTGAAGACTATGAAATAATTGTTGTGGATGATGGATCAAAGGATAATACAAAAGATGTACTTTCTCTTTTTGGAGAAAGAATAAGGGTTATAAGGAATTCAGAAAATAAAGGAGTTTCATATTCCAGAAACATAGGAATAAAAAATGCAAAATACCCTTTTATAGCATTTTTGGATTCAGATGATTATTGGCTTCCCAAGAAGCTTTTATATCAGATTCAATTCTTTAAAGAAAATACAGATGCAAAGATATGTCAGACACAGGAGGTATGGATAAGAAAGGGGAAGAGGGTAAATCCCAAAAAAAGGCATCTGAAGCCATCTGGAGACATATTTAAACCATCTTTAAGACTCTGCCTGGTAAGCCCATCTGCTGTTATGCTCAAAAAAAGTCTATTTGATGAGGTTGGTCTTTTTGATGAGGACCTCCCTGTATGTGAAGACTATGATATGTGGCTCAGGATATCCTGTAGATACCATGTATATCTTATTGACAAGCCTTTGGTTGTAAAGACAGGGGGCCATAGTGACCAGCTTTCTTCTAAGTACTGGGGAATGGACAGATTCAGGATTTATTCCTTAGTGAAGCTAATTAAAAATGAGGCCCTTTCAGAAGAAAAATATGAAGCAGCGATTGAGGAGCTTTCCTATAAGTGCAGGATATATGGAAATGGTTGCATAAAAAGGGGCAGGCTTCAGGAAGGAAATTTTTTCCTGAACCTGCCAGATAGGGTAAGGAAAGATCCTGCTACTCCTTTTTTAGAATTAAGACATCTACTATTCCCTCAAGTGCTTTCTTAAATCTGATTGCATCATCTTCACTTCCAACAATTGCACCATAGTGCATTGGTATTGCAAGCTTTGGCTTTATTGCCTTTGCTGCCTCTACTGCCTGATCAGCCGTCATAACATATACACCTGATACAGGAAGAAGAGCAATATCCACATTTATCCCCTTCATTTCGGGTATAAAATCTGTATCTCCTGCATGATATATCCTAACCCCATCAACCTCTACAATAAATCCAAGCCATCCATTTGCCTTTGGATGGAAATCCTTTCCTATATTATATGCGGGGACTGCCTCTATCTTTACACCATTTACCTCTATCTTTTCACCTGGCTTTACCACTTTGACATTTCCTGAAAGCCTCTTTGCAGAATCCTTCTCAGTAACAATAATAGTATCAGGACCCTGGATCTTCCTGATATCTTCTGGAGAGCAATGATCAAAATGTTCATGAGAGACCAAAATTATATCTGCTATTGGTCCACCAGATATCTGAAATGGATCAAAGTATATGATCTTACTCGCATCAATCCTAAATGAATCATGTCCTAACCAGTGTATCTTCTTTGCAAATTCTTTGATATCAGCCATTTTCCCCTCCTACACTTTTTTAGTTAAATATAAAGCAAGCTTAAAAGAACTTCAACTATAGCCTTTGTGCATTTTAGTTGTTACATAAGTTTACATATGTGTCAAATTGTCACACTAAACCTTTTCTTTTTTCTTAAATAGCCTTATTCTTCTTTGGCATAGATCTTGATTCTACCCTGGATAGAAAGAAAGAGGTTTCCAGATGAGGCTATCCAGATACATATCTTTGATAATAATCTTTATCATCCTGACACTTAATGAGGCTGTATGCTCAGTTAGTCGGGATATCTCTTCTTATCTATCCAATGCAAATACTGAATATAAAAAGGGGAAATATGAAAAGGCAATTAAATGGTTTGAAAAGGCACTTGAAATAGTAAAAGATGAAGAATTAAAGACAAAAATTCTTTTTAACTTAGGAGATTGTTATTATGCATTAAAGAATGAAATTGCTGCATTTGATCTATATAAAGAGGCATTAAAATATCCGAATTCAAAGAAATATCTTATATCCCATCCAGAGACATATATACATCTTGCAAATATCTATTTTAACCGCGCTGAATATAAAAAAGCAGCAGAGATATATCTGGAAATTGCAAAAAGATTCAGAAATAAAAAGCTTGCTCCTTATTGTCTTGTCAAGGCAGCAGATTCTTTTCTGAATCTAAAGAAATACAAAGAGGCATTAAGGTTATATTCTAAAGTTGTTCTTTTATATAAGGATTCTGATGAGTACTGGATAAGCAAATTTAGGATGGCAGATATTGGACTGTCTCATCCAAACCTGGAAATTCCAAAAAGCATAGAATATAAATCCTATTTTGATCCTGTATCAGCCTATAAGGAGATAAATGAAGAAGCACCAGAAAATCTTAAAAAATTAAAAGAGCTTGCAAGATTAAGGATTGCTGTCTTTTATACAAAAAGAAAAAGATATGCGAAAGCCCTGAGTATTACTTACTTCTTTATAAAGAATCACCCTTTAAGCCCATTCAAGGATTATGCAAAAAGCCTTTTAAAGGAAGAATTCAGGGCCTATTTAGAAGAACTTTATAAAAATAGGAACTATTCAAGGATATGTCGACTATACGATGCCCTTAAAAACCTTATTCCTCTATCTGAATTAGACCAAAAGGCAATAGATATAATTGCAGATGCAAAATATAGAATAGGCTTATATAAGGAGGCACTCAGGCTATATCTTTTAAATCCAAAGGAGCATATATATGAGATTGCAAGCATATATAACCTTCTTGGAAGATATAAAGATACAATAGATTTCTTGATGCCTCTAAGAGATAGCATTTCTGCAGATATATTTTCTGTTTTAGCCGAGGCCTTATACAAAGAAAGAAGATATAAGGATCTGGTAAACCTCCTAAAGGATAGAAATATTTCTAATATAGAAATCTATTATCTTGTTGCAGAATCATACTATGAGTTAAATGATTTAAAAAATGCATTTTACTATTATTCCATAGTTGCCAAAAAGAAATCTCCATATCAGTTAAATGCAGTCCTTTCTCTTGCAAATATCCTGTTTGAGCAAAAGAGATATAAGGATGCTCTTTCATATTACAAGGTTGCTCAAAAACTTTGCAAAAAGTGTGATGATTCTGATTTTATAAACCTTCAAATAGCTGAGTGTTATTACTTCTTGGGCGATTCTCAGAGATTTGAAGCAACTTTAAAGAAAATAAAAAAAGATAATCTTCTTAAATTTGTCTCTAATACTCGTATGCAGCTTATTAAATTAGAAAATCAGTATAGGAAGTTAAAATGGTTGATAGAGTAGAGTTAAATACATCCCTAAATACCTTAGAAAGAAAAAGTAAAAATAAACATACTTCATCCTTTTCAGAAATGCTTAAGCAATATTTAGAGAAAGTAGATATGGAGCAAAAAAGGGCAGATAAGATGATAGAAGAGTTTCTTTCAGGAAAAAGGGATGTCCATGAAGTAGTTCTTACTTTAGAAAAGGCAGATGTATCCTTTAGGCTCTTTATGAAGATAAGGGAGAAGCTGATTGAGGCATATCAAGAGATTATGAGGATGCAGATATGAATCTAAATGAACTTAAAGAGAATTTATTAAACAGATTTAAAGAATTAACTCCTTTGCAGAAGATTGCACTTGCTATTGCTATTTCGCTTATTGTAAGTTTTGCAGTAGTTTCCATCCTCTGGATAAGATCACCTGAGTATGCTCTTCTATATTCAAATCTAAGTCCATCTGATACTGCTCAGATAATAAAGAAGCTAAAGGAGATGAGGATTCCATATAAGTTAAAGGAAGGTGGAGCCATATATGTGCCAGTAGAGAAAGTATATGAGATAAGGGTTAAGATGGCATCCATGGGGCTTCCAAAGGGGAAGGGAGTGGGTTTTGAAATCTTTGATAAAACAAATTTCGGAATAAGTGATTTTGTCCAAAGGATAGATTATATAAGGGCACTCCAGGGAGAGCTTGCCAGAACAATAGAGTCCTTAGATGCAGTAGAGTGGGCAAGGGTTCATATTGCTATGCCAAAGGAATCCCTATTTATCTCAAAAGAGAAGGAGCCATCTGCATCTGTTGTCCTAAAGATAAAGCCAAACTATGCACTTACACAGGATGAGATTCAGGGGATAGTCTATTTGGTTGCATCTTCTGTTCCAAGATTAAGCACAAAAAGGGTAGTAGTGGTGGATTCAGAAGGTCATCTGCTTGCTGGAGCAAAAAAGAATAAGCTTTTTACTGGGGATCAGATCCGTATAAAGGATGAAATAGAGGAGGAGCTGGAAAATAAGATCGTAAGTCTTTTAGAAAAGGTAACAGGCAAAGGAAAGGTGATTGCAAAGGTATCTGTAGATATGGACTTTTCTAAAGTAAACAAGACCGTAGAGTCATATGATCCATATAATGTCGCTGTAAGAAGTGAGCAGGTAACTCAAAAGCAGAGTTCAGGGTCTCAACCTCTTCCAATGGGTGTCCCAGGAGTTTTGTCTAATATTCCCAATACAAATGTGTCAGGAACTTCCACAAAGATTTCTCAGAGAAATAGCCAAAAGGAAAGCAGTAAGGTTGTAAATTATGAGATAGGAAAGACTGTAGAGTCTATAAAAGAGGCAGCAGGAAGAATTATTCGTGTTTCAGCGGCAGTCTTGGTAGATGGGAAATATAGTGCCTCTCAGTTAGAAAAGCTAAAGCAGCTTGTCCAGAAGGCTATTGGATATTCAAAGCAGAGGGGAGATCAGATTGAGATAGTAAATATGCCTTTTAAGACCATACAGGTATCTTCCCATGAAAATAGTCTTATAAAGTTATTTAAGGAGATGCCCATGATATCTCATATTATTAGCCCAATTGTAAAGGCAGTGTGTGCAACTATCATTATGCTAATCCTGATTACTGCTCTTAAGAAGATATTAAAGGAGATTCTCCCTCAGCCTGTAGTTGTTGAGGAAGTAAATGAAGTAAAGGAAATAAAAAGAGAAAAGAAGGAACTGGAAGGGCCAAAGGAGGAAATAGAGGCTCAAAAATTAGCAGAATCTGAGCATATAAAGGCACTTCCAGTTCATGAAGAGGTGAAACAATTAGCAAAGAAAGATCCAGAAAGGATTGCATATCTTACAAAGCTTTGGCTTAGAGAAGCAAAGGAGGAGAGCTAATGAGAAACATGAGAATGTTAGATGGCCCAAAAAAGGCTGCTATCTTTCTTTTGACATTAGATCCAGAGACAGCTGCACAAGTAATGAGGCATCTAAGTGAAGATGAGATAAGGATTATAACCAAGACTGTAGCAAATCTGGATATGGTATCAAAGGATACTGTTGAAGCAATACTTCAAGAAGTAAAAAAGAAGATAGATGATATTGCCTTAATACATCAGGCAAGAGATTTTTTGCAAAAGGTAGTTGCAAAGGTATTAGGAGAGAAGAAGAGTGCAGAGCTTGGTCAGGTCATTGATGCATTTAATCCAGACAATATTGAAGCCAACTTTGATACAAAGATGCTTGCAACCTTAATTCAGGATGAACATCCCCAAATAATTGCATTGATCATCTCTTCTCTCAGTACATCCAATGCAAAGGACATTTTATCTGAACTTCCCGATCATATAAAAGCAGAGGTGATGTATAGGATATCTCAAATGCAAAGCATTCCACCTGAAGTAATAGAAGAGGTTCAGAAAACATTAAAAGAGAAGATTGCAAGTTCTGCCTCTTCTCAAACCAGACATAGGGGAGGAATCAGTAAAGTTGTTGAGATTGCAAAGAGTCTGGATTTTAAGACCTTAGAATCAATATTAAATGAACTTCAGGCAATAGATCCTGATCTTGCCTCTGTTATAGAGCAGCAGCTGTTCACATTTGAGGATCTTGGAAAATTGGATGATAGAAGTATCCAGATACTACTTAGGGAAATAGATACAAAGGATCTTGCATTAGCACTCAAGACAGCAAATGATGAGCTGAAAAATAAATTCTTGAGAAATCTATCAGAAAGGGCAAGGGAGATGCTTCAGGAAGATATGGAAGTTATGGGTCCTGTGAAGATAAAGGATGTAGAAGATGCACAGCAGAAGATTGTGGATATAGCCAAGAGATTAGAGAGTGAAGGGAAGATAATACTTCAGCAAGGAGGTGGAGAGGGTGAGGTATTTGTATGATAGAGTTGAAATAAGGCCCCTTTTTGGAAATGAGATCCCCTGGAAAAGAAATGAGGAAGATTATATAGACTCATTAAAAAAGGAGGCATATCTTGAAGGACTAAAAGAGGGACTAAGAAATGGAAAGATTGAGGCGGAAAAAAGGGCTAAAGAAGAGATAGAGAAGATAAAGAAGGCTTATGAAGAAAAAGAAAAAATTCTAAAAGAAGAAAGGGAGATATTGAAAAGGGAGAAAGAAAAGATAGAAAAGGATCTTGCCTCTATGATCAAGCAGGCTGTGGATCAGGTCATTTCCTTAAGAGAAGGGATTATAAAAAAGGCAGAGGAAGATATATTAAAGATTTCCTTTTTGATTGCCAAAAAGGTGATAAAGAAAGAAATATCTGAACATACAAAAGAAATCTTAATAGCTAATATAAAAGAGGCAATTAGTAATGCTATTGAAAAAGATAAAGTAATAATAAGGGTTCATCCAGAGGACTATGAATTTCTTCTAAATATTGGGGAATTAAAAGAGACACTAAATATAGAAAACCTGGTCATAAAAAAGGATCAGTCAATTAGGATGAGAGGGGGATGTATTGTTGAGACTGAATATTCAAAGCTTGATGCTACTATAGAGAACCAGCTCTCTATAATAGAAGATCTCCTCAGGAGAGAAAAATGCTGAATCTTCGCTTAAAGGAGATAGAAGAAAGCATTTCTGAGCTAAATACAATCTCTGCTGAGGGGAAGATAACAAAGGTGATTGGAACTGTTGTAGAGGCGGTAGGCATAAAAGCAGCAATAGGAGATATATGTGAAATTATCTCTGAAAATGGACGAAGAATAAAAGCAGAGGTTATAGGATTCAAGAATAGCCATATAATTCTTATGCCATTTGAAGGAACAGAAGGGATATTACCAGAAAGCAGGATAGTTCATCTAAGGAAGCAGGCAACAATTGGATTAAGTGAGAATATCCTTGGAAGGGTAATAGATGGGCTTGGACAGCCTCTGGATGGAAAAGGAGAAATAAAGGCAGAGGACGAATATTTTCTTTATGGAAATCCATCAAATCCTTTAACAAGAAGAAGAATAGATGAGCCAATGGATGTAGGAATAAGGGCAATAAATGGCCTTCTTACAATAGGAAAAGGTCAGAGGATAGGAATATTTGCAGGAAGTGGAGTAGGAAAGACAACACTCTTAGGGATGATGGTGAGGAATGCAAAGGCAGATGTAAAGGTTGTTGCACTCATCGGAGAAAGAGGAAGGGAAGTAAGAGACTTCATAGAAAAGCATGTAAGGGATGCAATTGATAAAACAGTCCTCGTGGTAGCAACATCTGATCAATCTCCTCTTATAAGAATGAGAGGTGCATTTGTTGCAACTGCTATTTCAGAATACTTTAAGGATAAAGGAAAGGATGTCCTTCTCATAATGGATTCCATTACAAGATTTGCAATGGCAAAAAGGGAATTAGGTCTTGCAAGTGGAGAGCCTCCTGCAACCAAAGGTTACACCCCTTCTGTATTTGCCACATTGCCAAAACTACTTGAAAGGGCAGGAAGATGGGAAGAAGGAAGCATAACTGGATTTTATACGGTCCTTGTAGAAGGGGATGATATGAATGATCCAATAGCAGATGCAGTAAGGGCAATCTTGGATGGGCATATAGTCCTTTCAAGGGAACTTGCAAGACAAAATCAGTATCCCCCAATAGATGTATTAAATAGCATAAGCAGGATTATGATAGATATTACCCCACCTGAGCATCATAGATTAGCAAATAGATTTAGAGATACACTGGCAACATATGAGAAGGCAGAAGACCTTATAAATATTGGTGCATATTCTAAGGGAAGTAATCCAAAGATAGATTATGCAATAAGTATGATTGATAAACTTAGGAGCTACCTGAAGCAAGGTGTTTCTGAAAATATAAGTCTTGAAGAAAGCAAAAAAGAACTAATGGAGTTGTTCGATGAACAGGGATAATCTGGATCTTTTGAAAGAATTTAAATCTGTAAAAGAAAAGAGATTGGCAAAAGAGCTTGCATTTATAAAGGATGGGATAAAAAGAAAAGAAATGGAAGTGAAGATGCTTCTGGATAAAAGAGAAGAGATTATTTCTATACATAATCAGAAAAGCCTAATGAATCCATCTGAATTGGAGCTTTTTTTCTGTCAGATGCTTTATCTGGATGAAGAGATAAAAAAGATAAAGGAAGATCTTTTAAAGATGAGGAAGGAATATGAAGAGAAATTGAATGAGCTTGTAGATGCATCAAAAGAAAGAAGGCTTGTAGAAAAGCTTATAGAAAGGATTAACAGGACAGAACAATATGAGATTCTCAGAAAAGAGCAAAAATTCTTAGATGAAGTTAGCAATATTAGGTTTTGGTATGTGGGTTATAAAAATATATAGGATTTTCATTATAGGAATAATTTTGCTTGTTTTTACAAGCATAATCTGTCTTGCAGAAACAGATATAAAGAAGCCTTCTCTAAAGAAAAAGGAGCTGGAGATAGAAAGAAAGGAAAAGGAGCTTCTTCTTTTACAAAAGAGGATATCTGAGGAATTAAAGAAGATAAGCGAGATAAAGAGCTATATTGAGGCAAAGCTAAATGAGATAAAGAAGATGGAAACAGAAAGATATATGCAGCTTGCAAATCTTTATGCATCTATTCCTCCAAAGAATGCAGGAAAGATAATGGAACAATTAGATCCAAAGATAGCAGCAAGGATCATCCTTTATATGGACAAGAAAAAGGCTGGCATAATCTGGGGATTTATTGACCCTAAGAAGGCATGTAAGATCACAAAAGAGATGGTGAGGTTAAGGTAGTATGGATATTGCCACCATTATAGGACTGGTTGCAGCATTTGGTCTAATGGTAATGGCTATCCTTTCAGGAAGTGGCCTTAAGATATTTATAGACATACCTTCCTTCCTTATAGTTGTTGGAGGAACAATAGGTGTTACATTGGTAAACTTTCCTTTAAAAGAGGTAATAAGGGCAATATCAGTAGCAAAGAATGCATTTTTTAATAAATTAGAATCTCCGGTTGAATATATAAGCACAATAGTAAAGTTGGCTGATAAGGCAAGAAAGGAAGGAATACTTTCCTTAGAATCTGAGATAGGAAACATAAATAATGAATTCTTTGCAAAAGGAATACAGATGCTTGTAGATGGAATTGATCCAAATGTCATAGAAGAGACTCTGGATAAAGAGATAGAGTATCTAAAAGAAAGGCATAAGAGTGGTGCAGAGATATTTGGGGCAATGGGAGCTGTTGCCCCTGCTATGGGGATGATAGGGACCCTTATTGGACTTGTTCAGATGCTTCAAAATATGTCTGACCCAAGCTCTATAGGTCCTGCAATGGCAGTAGCACTTATAACTACCCTTTATGGTGCAATACTTGCAAATGTCATTTTTCTTCCTATCAGTGGAAAACTTCAGACCCTTTCAAGTCATGAATGTTTGATAAAAGAGATGCTTTTAGAAGGAATAATATCCATAGGCCAAGGATTAAACCCAAGGATAATAGAAGGGAAACTTCTGGCATTTATTGAACCAAAACTAAGAGAGTTGGCAAAAGCAAGTAAGGGAGCTTAAATGGCAAGGAAAAAAAAGAAAAATCAGGAAGAAGAGCAAAAAAAAGATCTGTTCATAATATGTTATACTGCCTTATCGCTGATTCTTCTTGCATTCTTTATATGTCTTAATTCTATGGCAACACTGACAGAAGAAAGGGTCCAAAACGGCATATATTCTGTTAAGACTGCATTTGGGGTTCTTCCAGGAAGTCAGCCCGGTTTTGGAAACAAACCTGTTCCTGTCCAGTTGTATTCAATAGAAGGGCTTACAGAGGACCTTATAAGGAAATTTTTAAATAATGTCCAGGGATTTGGAGATAATGTTTTTCTGGGAGTTATAAAAAGAGGAATGGTCTTTTCTATAAGGAGTGATCTTCTTTTTCCAAAGGGAAGCACAAAGATTAATCCAGGGTATATACCCTTGCTACATAAGGTTGCAGAGGTGATAAGATCCTGCAGGAATAGGATAAGGATAGAGGGACATTCGGATAATACCCCTGTCCGGGGAAAGAGATACACCTCAAATTTTGAACTTTCTGCAGCAAGGGCGGTCTCTATTTTAAGATACTTTACAGAGGTAGAGAAGATACCGGATTCCAGGTTCTATGCAGTTGGATGTGGAGAATATAGACCACTATTTCCAAATGATACGCCAGAGCACAGGGCAATGAACAGAAGGGTATGGATTATATTTGAAGGGAAACCAAAGAAAAAGAATGAGATTGAGATTAAGGGATTCAGATTCAAAATTGGAGGAGTATAGATGGCAAAAAGGGATCCAAATTTTTGGATGTTGACATTCTCTGATATGAATACCCTGATGCTTACCTTTTTTGTAATGCTTATCTCTATGTCCTCATTTGATACCCAGACATTCAGGGATTATGCTGGCTCTATCAGGGAATCCCTTGTCTCTATTACAGGTGGTGCAGGTGTATTTAAAAGAAGTGGCCAGGGAATAATAATGAGCAGGAAAGAAGCACTTATAAAGGCAAAACAGGGTATAGCCGGGCAGATACTTTCAGAATTGACGAAGGATCTGGATATAGTCAAGTCTGACAGCGGTTGGACAATAAAGATACCAGGAAAGATCATATTTGATAAGGATAGCTATAAGCTCAAACCTGATGCATTACCATACTTAAAGAAGATTGCCCTTCTTATCTGGAAGACAAGGGGAGAGGTAAGGATTGTGGGATATACTGACAGAAAAGAACATGATAAGTGGTGGCTATCTATAAAAAGGGCAAGTAGTGTTTTAAATATCCTGCTTAGAGAAAAGAACATAGATCCCTCCAGAATGTGCATAATGGGATATGCAGATACAAGGATTCCAGGGAGAAGGGTAGAGATATTCATAGAAAGGAGAGATTAAAAATGGCAGAGAATGAAGAGAAAAAAGAAGCAAAAAAGGAAGGAAGTAAGCTTATTCTAATACTTGTTATTCTTCAGGGATTGACCTTATTAGCACTTATAGGATTAGGGGCATTTGTATTCCTAAATATGAAAAAGATCAAAAACCCTGTAGTAGTTCAACCAAACATGACCATGGCCAAAAATGCAAATACTCCTGAAGAAATACTAAAGGAAGAGGAAAAGAAAGAAGAGAAAAAGAAGGTGGAAAAGGGGGAAAAAGTAACATACGAACTTGATCCTTTTATCGTGAATCTTATGGATGAAAATGGAAGAAGATATCTAAGGGTAAAGATGGATTTAGTATTGAGCTCAAAAAAGGCACAGGAGGAAATAGAAAAGAAGAAACCAGAAATAAGGGATGCTATTTTAATGACCTTAAGTGGAAAAAGATTCATGGATATAGCATCCTTAGAAGGAAAGATGAGATTAAGGGATGAAATAAAGGAAAATGTGGACAAACTACTTATGTCAGGCAAGGTATTGGATGTGTATTTTACTGAATTTATAGTCCAGTAGGAGAGGAGTTATGACAAAGATTCTTACAGAGAAGGAAATAGAGGCACTCAGGCAAAGTCTTTCTGAGTCAAGTCTATTAAAAGAAGACAATCAGAATAACAGGCATATAGAAACATATGACTTTATAGCCCAAAAGCATCTTCCACCAAGACTTCTAACAGTCCTTACCATGATATTCCACAGATTTACCCTTAACTTTAGGGGATCCCTTTCCCTCAAGCTGAGGAAAGTAGTAAGGATGGAACTTTTAGAAAAGACCACATTTACA
The DNA here is from genome assembly GCA_027037575.1 of Desulfobacterales bacterium. Lineage (GTDB taxonomy): Bacteria > Desulfobacterota > DSM-4660 > Desulfatiglandales > JALVZP01 > JALVZP01. Next base: position 15,333 of record JALVZP010000248.1, read on the forward strand.
TTTAATGAGCTTATAGAATCCCTTAGCAATATATGTTGGATAAACATCTTAAACATAAAATCACTTGGACAGTGTCTCTTTATTTTAGAGGCAGATCTTGCATTAAGCCTTGTAGATCTTCTTTGCGGGGGACCAGGAAAGAAGATAAAGAGAAAAAACTTTACATCCTTTGCTTTGTTAGAACAATCCTTGATTAAAAAGGTGGTAGAACTTGCTATCGGAGATCTAAAAGAGGCTTTCAATTCTGTTATAAGCACTGATATAGAAATCCAGGGTGTTGAATTTAATCCACAGCTTTTAACAATATTCTCTCCAGATGAATTTATAGTGGTTATTCCTATTAAGGTGAGTATAGAAGATATGAGTGCAAATATGGTATTTGCACTTCCTCACAATTCTCTGAGGCCGCTTAAGGAGATACTTGAAATTAATCAAAGAAGGGGTTCTGGAAACACATGGGCAGATAGGATAATAGATGATCTTTTAGAAGTGGAGGTAGAGGTAATAATAGATCTTGGCTACAAGAGTATATCAGTAGATGAACTTCTTGCACTTAAGGAGGGAGATATTCTTGATTTAAATAAAGATATATCTGAAAAGATCATTTTTAAGGTGGAAGGGATACCATTCTTTGAAGGCTATCCTGTAGAGATAAAAGGAAATAAAGGGATAAAAATATCAAATCTAATAGGAGGGGAAGAAGATGAATCAGATGAAGGCAAAGGAGAAGATAAAGGACATACTGAGAAACGTGGCAGAGCAGGAGGTGGCGTCTCCTAATATAAGCATGATTTTGGATATTCCTCTTCAGATTACAGTCGAGCTTGGAAGAACAAAGATGACAATAAAAGAGCTGCTCAGACTTGGAGAGGGGTCAATTGTAGAGCTTCCTGTTCCGGCAGGTGATCCACTGGATATACTTGTAAATCAAAAGCCAATTGCAAAGGGGGAAGTAGTGGTAGTGAACGAAAAGTATGGGATAAGGATACTTTCTATAATAAGTGAAAAGGAGAGATTGGAGCAGCTAAAATGAAGAATTTATTAAGCCTTGTTATATTGTTTTTCTTTTTATTTATTAATTCTGCATATCCTTCCATGCCAAATACACTTTTGGATATAGGAATGTTAGAAAAGAAGGATGGTAAAGCAATTGTTTTTATCTTTTCTAAGCCTGCAGAAGGAAAGAGCTGGAAGATAAAATTTAATAAAAATAATTTGAATATAGTCCTTTACAATTTTTCTACTACCTTAAAAAAGGAAAATATCAAATTGAATCTTCCTCCTGTTCAGGATATAAATATCCAGAGAAAGGGAAACGATATTGTTTTATCCCTAATTTTAAAAGATGAAATAAAGCCTCTTATTTCTTCTAAACTTCTTACCTTTCTTACAAAGGATCCTCATATGCTTGGAATAATGTTTACAAATAAGTATCTGGAAAGATTTAAGCAACAGGAGAAGACAATTAGCCAGGTAGATAAAAAGATAAAAGAGAAAAAGCCGGTAAAAAAAGAGAATCCTTCTGATATAGATATACCTTTTATAAAATATGAAGACATCTTTGCAATTCCATCCAAAGAAAAGAAGGTAAAAGAGGCTAAACAAAAGAATGAGACCGGACCAAAGGGAAAAGCAAAAAAAGAGATCTTGAGTCCTAAGTCTATAAGAAAAGAAATTAACATAAAGGAAGCCAAAGAGTATATAAAGAGTAAGCCTGTCTTAAGATTAATAAAAGAAGATAAGAAGAAAAAGGAGGAGTTTCCTGTAACAAGGCTTGTTGCTTCTCTTTTTGCAGTCTTGGGTATATTGCTTATAAGTCTTTTTGCATGGAAGAAGATGCTTTTCCTCAAAAATAGATCCAACCAGCATCTTATAAAGATACTTGGAGTGCATCATTTTGGGACAAGGCAATCTATTGCAATTGTTCAGATAGCAGACGAGTGCTTTCTTATAGGTGTTACCCCAGAGAATATACAGCTTCTGACAAAACTTAATATAAGAAATTTTAAGATAAGCTCTGAAAAGGAATCGTTTGAGGAAAAAGGGGATCAAAGGGCAATAATAAATGTGCTTAAATCAAGATTTAATCAGCTTAGGAAGGTATGAACTTTCAGGCAACATATGATCTTAGCACAGTAATGAAGATAGCAGGGATAATTACCTTAATTACCCTTGCCCCTGCTATCCTTATAATGCTTACCTCCTTTACTAGAATCATCATAGTATTCTCCCTTTTAAGACAGGCATTAGGAACACAGCAGATGCCACCAAATCAGGTGTTAATTGGAATATCCCTTTTTCTTACATTCTTTCTTATGTCACCTGTGTTCAATAACATATATCAGAATGCAGTAGATCCGTATATGAAAAAGGAGATTAGCCTGGATACTGCATACCATAAGGCAATAGCCCCATTGAGAAAGTTTATGCTAAAGCAGACAAGGGAGTCTGATCTTGCACTATTTGTAGATATTGCCCATATTCCAAGACCAAAGACAGAAAAGGATCTTCCAATGAGGGTAATTGTTCCTGCATTTATTACAAGTGAGTTAAAAACGGCATTTGAGATTGGATTCTTTATCTATATCCCATTTCTTATAATTGATATGGTTGTTGCATCTGTTCTTCTTTCCATGGGTATGCTTATGCTTCCACCTGTAATGATATCACTACCATTTAAGCTTATGCTATTTGTCTTGGTTGATGGATGGCATCTTTTGATTGAATCCTTAGTAAAGAGCTTTGGGGTCTAAGGATGAATCCAGAACTTATTATTCATATCTCAAGTGAGACTCTCAAAGCCATACTCCTGATTTCCATGCCAATGCTTCTTTCAGGCCTGATTGTTGGAATAATTATCAGCATAATCCAGGTTATGACACAGATTCAGGAAATGACACTCACATTTGTTCCAAAGATAATTGTAGTCTTTATTACAATGATGATATGTGGCCCCTGGATGCTAAGAAAACTCATGGATTTTACAATAAATATATTTTCAAACATCCCGAATATAATAAGATGATCCATGATAGATCCAATCCTATTCATACTGGTCTTCATCAGAATAACTATTATCCTTCTATTTATCCCCATATTTGGATCACAAATAGTTCCAAAGACAGCAAAGATTGGATTATGTGGATTCTTTGCTACCATTCTTAGTAGTTATCTTCATATAGATCTGTCTCATTTAAAGGAGGATCTTCTTATTTTAAGCATCTTAAGGGACTTTATTATTTCTCTTGCGATCGGTCTTATTATCAGGTTCATATTTGATGGTATCCAGTTCGCAGGAGAATGCATATCATATCAGATGGGTCTTACCATAATGAATGTGATAGATCCTGTTTCAAGCAATCAGGTATCTCTTATATCTAATCTAAAGCAGCTTATTGCTCTCCTTATCTTTTTTGTAATAGATGGCCATCATTATCTCATAAAGGCAATTGCTGATAGCTTTTTATATATACCCATTGGAAGACCAATTCTTAACAAATATCTCTTTAAAGGGATAATAGGGCTTTCATCTACCATATTTCTTATTGCAATAAAGCTTTCTGCTCCAATACTTGTTGCAATATTTTTGACAAATCTTGCAATGGGTATGATAGCCCGTGCAACACCTCAAATAAATATATTCATCCTCTCTTTTCCCCTTTACATAGGTATTGTCCTTTTGATGATGGGTATATTTATGCCATTTTTTGTTAAATTCATAAAAAATCAGCTGTATTTCATGCTTATAAATGTAAATGAAACAATAAGGAGCCTGGGGGCATAATGCCTTTTTTTAATGAAGAAAGGACAGAACCGGCAACGCCGAAAAGGCGTGAAGAGGCAAGGAGAGAGGGGAATGTTCCAAAGACAAGGGAACTTCCTTCTGCACTGATAATTTTATGCCTGGGAATCCTATTCTATTTTTATGGGAAGTCCTTCCTTGATCATCTTATGAAGCTCTTTCCTCTTTTTTGGAAAGATATTTCAGCTCAATCAGGTCCAGATCAGATCTTACATATCTATTTTATTGCTACTAAACTATTAATGACCATCTTAACTCCAATATTCATTACCATAGTCTTTATTTCTCTATTTTCCCACCTTATACAGACAGGTTTTATCTTCAGTATAGAGGTACTTACTCCTCGTTTTTCCCGGCTTAATCCAATAAATGGGATAAAACGACTCTTTTCCTTATCTGCATTGATAGAGCTTTTAAAATCCTCAGTAAAGCTTTTTATTATTGGATATATTGCATATAGGATCTTATCTGCTGAAGTAAACAGAATCATCTTCTGTTTATCTGGATCTATTTATCAGATTTTACTCTATACTGCCAAGCTATCCTTTAAGCTTATCTTTAATTGTGGAATTGCATTTCTGGCTCTTTCACTTCTGGACTATATATATCAGAGATACCAGTATGAACAGAATCTCAAGATGACAAAGCAGGAAGTAAAGGAAGAGATGAAGCAGAGAGAAGGAGATCCATTGATTAAATCCAGGATAAAAAGTCTTCAAAAGAAGATGGCAATGAGCAGGATGATGCAAGAAGTTCCAAAGGCAGATGTGGTAATTACAAATCCGACAAGGATAGCAGTTGCATTAAGATATGATAACAAAAGCATGTATGCACCAAAGGTTGTAGCAAAAGGATACGGTTTTATTGCAGCAAAGATAAAGGAGATTGCCCAAAGATATGGTATTCCTATTATAGAAAACAAATGGCTTGCAAGGATGCTGATAAGTGTAGAAGTGGGAGAATATATTCCTTCAAAGCTATACAGGGCAGTGGCAGAGATATTAGCATATATCTATCAGATAAAGGGAAGAACTTACTGAGGGAGTTTCCAAACTTTAAACCAAGTTAAAAATTTACTGATGTTTTCTCTTATATACCACTGTATACCACGCCAATTCTGAGCCATTATTTTTAATTGCTACTGACTCTATTGTATAGAACCAATCTCCTTCAGATGTACCTCTGGCATCCACGATCTTACAGTAGACAGTATAATTACCATAGGTATTACTCCAGTCGTTATAATTAATTATATCTCCTGGATTAGAATGACTTTTGCAATTTGTGCTACTACAGTGATTTTTACATGTAGTGCTCCAGTTTTTAGTATCCTGCTGAATTTTACATTTATAGTCTGTATCATTAGGAGACCCTTTATGTTCAAAAGGTATATCTTCTAAAAATTCTTCAATCCCTCCTTTTGCTGCTTCCATAGAAGAGGTATATCGGACTTTCATTCCTGAAAGCTTTATGCTTACATTAAGCAATGTCATAACCCCTGCAACTAAAGCAAGACATACAAGGGCAAGGATTAGTGTTGTGCCCATGACAATTCCTTTTTCTGAATGCATATTCTTCATTTTTACCTCTGCTGAGGTTTAAGATTCAGTGGATAAACGACCACTCTCATAACCTTCCATCTGTAATGGATCTCGTCTCCTGATGGTATAAAACTCTTTATAGTGCCAGTATCGTTATCTCCCAGGATTATCCTTCCACTAAAGCTATAGTTTATATCCTTGTTTCCTTCCTGGTATAAAATAAAAACTCTTACCTGTTTGAGCCTGTTTCTTACATTAGAAGCAGAGTTGGGTAGAGTGGAGCTCCAGGAATCAATAGTTCCATCTTCGTTATTATCCAATCCAAATACAACCTGAAAATCCTTTACACAGTCCAATATAGGCTGGGGATTCCTCCTTCCATCTGATTGATTTATGGTTGCCCTGTAGAGTTCATATGTAGTTGGGCAGCATCTATCAGGGAAACCTGTTCCAGGCTTTTTTAGATAGTAGTCCACCCTGTTAAAGGGCATTCTGGGATTGTTTGTACTTATTCCAAAGGCAAAGTATATGCTTCCTTCTTCCAAGTCATCTACAAAAGAAGGTGGTGTTATACTGGAAGGTTGGTAGTTCATCTTCTCTAATCTTCTCTCAGTATCAAAAACCACAAAATAACCAGAGTTTGCAGTATATGGACTAAGGGGATTATACTGAATACTTGCTCCATCATTGGAAATATATCCCCATCTCTTAGTAACATTACTTAACGAGGCAACAGAAGATTTTATAACAAGAACATCAGAATTATTAGCAGAGCCATTTCCATCATTAGAAATTACAAAAACCCTTGGAGGATTTAAGGGCGCATCATTGAATGTAGAGGGATCAGGTGTATAGGATGAATCATTTACTGCTTCTATATAAGATATACCATTCATATCCCACGGTAACCCAAATCCTGCCATCTCTATGTCTTTCCTTAGGATTTCAAGTCCAATTCCTTCTTCTATATTTGTCTTTGCTATATTTCCTTGTTGTAATTGACTTTTTAATATAAGGGAGTAACTTTTTAAAACAATAGCTATAACTACGATAAAAATAGAAATTGCAATCAGAAGTTCAATAAGTGTAAAACCTTTTTGTTTCATCATTCTTTGTAAATTACTGTTCTTATAGTATATGAATAATCTTTCCCACCATAGCTATAGCTTACAGTAATGGCTACATCATTTGTTCCTGAAGAAAATGTAGCAGGATTAGGAGCAGATATATTATAGGTAACTGAAAATTTACGGAAGTTTCTTATAATGAGATTTGGACAACTCTGTCCTATCCTTATTTGCTCTGCACATCCCTGTGCTATTTTTGCTGCCTCATTTCTCAGATTATTTAACATATTATATCTCATACATAAAATTAATGAATGTAACAGTGCAATAAAAACAACAGATATTATCAATATGCTTACAAGCAATTCTATAAGAGTAAATCCCTTATCATTTGAGGATGCAAGAGCTTCCATCCCATTTCCCCATCTTTATACGTGTCTGTGAAATGGAGATACAGCTATAATTGGGGTTACTACTTATATCAGTTACATAAATAGTCCCTAATATAGATGCAGTCCCATCAATTTCAAATCTTGCATATGGTAATGTTTTTGCAAAGTTATTTTTTAGTGTTACTCTATTGATGCTTTTTGCCTCATCTGTGATTGAATTATCCATATCTGTGTCACATACCAATCTTGCTTCTTTATTACTAAATAAGACACCGCAAACCCTCTTTTCAATAAATGCCTTTGCCCTTGCCTCATTCAATAATGCAAAGATCTGCTTGGTATCATTTTCTATGCTTGTTTTTCTGATCCATCTTGAATATTTCATTGCTGCTATTGTAAACAAAATGGAAAGTATTGTAATAACCACGATAAGCTCTATTAGTGTTAAGCCTTTTTCTCTTTTTTGCATGTTAATGTTCTAACCAGTAAAGTATCTCTCCTCGACCTGCTTTTCCAGAATTAGGGGAATAAAAGGGAGTAGGGCTTTCAGGAGTAACACCTGGTGTT
>JALVZP010000249.1 GCA_027037575.1 Desulfobacterales bacterium
TTGGAGAATATGATGCACTCATTATCAGAAGTGCAACAAAGGTGGATGCAGATATAATATCTGCTGCAAAGAAGCTAAAGGTGATAGGAAGGGCAGGAATAGGATTGGATAATGTGGACATAAATGCTGCAACCCAAAAAGGTATAGTTGTAATGAATACTCCTGGGGGAAATGCAATAACAACTGCAGAACATACTATAGCCCTAATGATGGCCCTTTCCAGAAACATACCTCAGGCAACTGCATCTCTTAAGGCAGGAAAATGGGAAAAGAAAAAGTTTCAGGGAAGAGAGCTATTTAATAAGACACTTGGAGTAATAGGATTTGGTCAGATAGGAAAGATAGTGGCTGACAGGGCAAAGGGACTAAAAATGAAGGTTATAGTATATGACCCTTATATAAAACCAGAGATGATAGAAAAGATGGATATGGAACCAGTCTCATTCGAAGAGCTTTTGAGGAGGGCGGATTACGTAACCATACACACACCCAAGACAAAAGAGACAATAAATATGATAAATAAAAAGACCCTGAGCATGATGAAAAAAGGGGCAATGCTCATAAATTGTGCAAGGGGAGGTATTGTAAATGAGGATGATCTATATGAGGCATTAGTTTCTGGTCATCTGGGAGGGGCTGCATTAGATGTATTCAGTAAAGAACCACCAGGAAAGATACCCCTTATGGAGCTTGATAATTTTATATGCACACCTCACCTTGGTGCGTCCACTGTAGAGGCACAGGAAAAGGTAGCAGTAGAGATAGCAAATCAGGTGATTCTCTATCTCCTCCACGGAACTGTAAAGAATGCAGTAAATGTTCCAAGTATAAGTGCGGAGCTTATGAGTATCTTAAGGCCTTATGTTACACTTATGGAGAAAATGGGACTTATGCAGGCACAGCTTGCAGAATCTCCTATTGAAGAAGTAAGAATAGAATATGCAGGAACAATTACTGAATATGATCTTTCAGCCCTTACTACCGCGTTCTTAAAAGGATTACTCACACCTGTTCTTAAAGATGATGTAAACTTTGTGAATGCACCATTTATAGCAAAGGAAAGGGGAATAAAGGTAGTAGAATCTAAGAGTAGCACATCAGAAGATTTTACCAATCTTATTACCACTTTTACAAAGACTGTAGATAAAGAAAATATTGTCGCAGGAACCATATTTGGAAAGGACAGGCCAAGGCTTGTCAGAATAAATGATTTCTACTTAGAAGCGATCCCAGAAGGTCACAATCTGCTTATATACAACTTAGACAAACCTGGTGTTATAGGAATGATAGGAACAATCTTGGGAAGGAATGGCATAAATATAAACAGGATGCAAGTAGGACAAGAGCCAAGGAAGCAGCAAAATATAATCCTCCTTAGCACAGATAGACCAGTAGATGATGCAGTTTTAGAAGAACTACAATCTCAGGAAAATGTATTTTCTGTAAAGAGGATAGAATTATAGGAGGATTAATATGGAAGAAATAAAAGGGAAGGGATTTGTTATAAAAGATAAGAGGTTTTTTGCTACTAAGGGAGAAGAAAAACAGGAAAAAAAGGAAGAGAAAAAAGTTGAAGATAAAAAGCAAGAAAGGAAAGCCCCACTTCCTGAAGTAAGCTTTAATGGTCTTATATTCAGTCTGAGCTCAACTGCACTCATATACCTGGGAGAAATACCTGATCCTACCACAAAGAAGAAGGTAAAGGACCTGGAACTTGCAAAACATACAATAGACACTATTGCTATGCTAAAGGAAAAGACAAAAGGAAATCTTAATGAAGAGGAAGAGAAGTTTATAGAAAGTGTCTTAGTTGATTTAAAATGGAGGTATGTGAAGGCTGCAGGTCTATGATTTTAAAAGCACCCGCAAAAATAAATCTATTTCTGGAGATCTTAGGAAAGAGGGAAGATGGATATCATGAGATCCAGTCTATTATGGTTCCTGTAAGCCTCTTTGATGAAATCAAACTAATGGAATCTGAGGATATAAAAGTTGAATGTAATGATCCTTCTCTTCCTGCAGATGATTCAAATCTGGCATTCAAGGCAGCAGTTTTGTATCTCTCTTATACAGGGATAGAAAGAGGAGTATATATAAAAATAAAGAAGAACATACCCATAGCAGCAGGGCTTGGTGGTGGAAGTAGTGATGCAGCAGCTGTTCTAAAAGGTCTAAATAGGATATATAAGAGACTTTCTCAAAAAGAACTTTTTGAGTTGGCTAAAAAGATAGGGGCGGATGTTCCTTTTTTCCTTTATGAAAGTCCATGTCTGGCAAAGGGAATTGGAGAAATCCTTGAACCACTTCCATATATACCTTTTTATCTTGTCCTTATTACACCTGATATTCAGGTATCTACTGCATGGGCATATAGAGAGTATGACAAAATGGTCTTGACAAAAAGCGAACAAAGTTCTATTAAAAAGCTATGGATGGAAGGGAAATTGGAAGCCCTATTAAAGAATGATTTGGAGATGGTAACAGAAAGGCATTATCCAGTAATAGGTGATATAAAAAGGCTTCTTCTAGGAAGAGGAGCAAAGGGGGTGCTTATGTCTGGAAGCGGCCCGACTGTTTTTGGAATATTTGATTCTGAGAAAGAAACAGAAGAGGCAATAAAAGATTTACCAGTAAAAGGGAAGTTCTTTGCAGTATCCTCCCTAAACAGAAATGCTTGGGGTGTCGCCAAGCGGTAAGGCACGGGCCTTTGGAGCCCGCATTCGGGGGTTCGAATCCCTCCACCCCAGCCTTAAGGGTTAACAAAAATGAAACTATTTGGTGGAAGATCTAATCTCGATCTTACTATACAAGTATGTAGATATCTGGAAATAGAACCAGGGAAGATCCTTTTAAAGAATTTTAGTGATGGAGAAATACAAGTAGAGATTCAGGAAAATATAAGAGGTGATGATGTCTTCGTCCTTCAATCTACCTGCCCCCCTGTAAATGACAACTTAATGGAACTTCTTATAATGATGGATGCCTTAAAACGGGCATCTGCAAGGAGTATTACGGCAGTAATTCCATATTTTGGATATGCGAGACAGGATAGAAAGGTAAAACCACGTGTCCCTATTAGTGCAAAGCTGGTAGCAGATCTTATTACTGTGGCTGGCGCAAATAGAGTCGTTTCAATGGATCTCCATGCAGGTCAGATCCAAGGATATTTTAATATCCCTGTAGATAATATCTTTGCAGCGCCAGTCCTTCTAAAATATATAAAAAACAATTTTCAGGACAATTTGGTCATTGTCTCTCCAGATGCTGGTGGAGTGGAAAGGGCAAGGGCATTTGCAAAGAGGTTAAATGCCTCCTTGGCAATAGTAGATAAGAGAAGGGAAGAGGCAAATGTAAGTGAGGTAATGAATGTAATAGGTGATGTAAAGGGGAAGATAGCTATTATATTAGATGATATGGTAGATACAGCAGGCACATTGACTCAGGCAGCAGAGGCACTTATAGAAAGAGGTGCAAAAAAGGTATATGGATGTGCAACCCATCCTGTTCTTTCAGGACCAGCAATAGAAAGGATAGAGGCATCTCCTATAGAAAAGCTTGTTGTTACCAATACTATTCCATTAAATGAAAAGGCAAAGAATTGTAAAAAGATAACTGTCTTATCTATTGCAGAACTTTTGGGTGAGACCATAAAAAGGATCTATCATTCTGACTCTGTAAGCACTTTATTTATTTAATTATGGAGGAAATTATGAAAGAAAGAACTATAGAGGCTTGGGTAAGAACCGAAAAGGGGAAAGGGGCTTCAAGAAGACTCAGAAGGGAAAACAAGGTGCCTGCTATACTATATGGCCCGCATATAGAACCACTTATGTTAACTGTAAAAAGAAGTGATATAGAGAAGATTATGAAAAGTGCAGAAAGGGAGTCTTCTATCTTATTTGATATGATACTTCATTCTAATGGAGATAAAGTAAATAAGAAGGTCATGTTTAAGGAAATTCAAATAGATCCTATAAAAGATATACCCCTTCATGTAGATTTTTATGAAGTTGCAATGGACAAAGAGATTACTGTAGAGCTTCCTATAAGACTGGTAGGAACACCTATTGGGACCGAGAAAGGAGGGATATTAGAACATCTTATAAGAGAGATTACCGTATCCTGCCTTCCTGATAAATTGATAGATCTCTTAGAAGTTGATGTTTCTAAATTAGATATAGGAGATGCTATTCATATAAAAGATATTTCCTTCCCTGAAGGTATAAAACCAGAAGATGACCCTGACACTGCTATTGCTGTCGTAGTTGCACCTGAGGCAGAAGAAGAGGAAAAAGAAGAAGTAAGTGAAGAAGAATCAACAGCCCAAGAGGCTTAATATAGGACTTCTGGAAAAAAGGGGGTGAGAGGAGAAAGAGTGTATCTTATTGTGGGTCTGGGAAATCCTGGCTTTGAATACAGGAAAACCAGACATAATGTGGGGTTTATGGTAATAGAAAGATGGGCCTTTAATCTGAGGATCGCCTTGAAGGAAGAAGGGTTAGCAAAATATAGTTTGGTTCAATTTGAGGATAATAGAAATGTCATTCTTATGTGTCCACTAACCTATATGAATCTGAGTGGAAAGGCTGTTAAGGCATATAAAGCGTGCTATGGAGTCCGGGCGCAAAATATCTTGGTGATTCATGATGATCTGGATCTACCACTTGGAAGGGTAAGAATCTCTAGAAATGGTGGTTCAGGAGGCCATAAAGGTATTTCTTCCATTATTGAAGCATTAGGAACTAAAGACTTTCCAAGACTTAGGATTGGTATTGGAAGACCTCGTTTTGGAGAAGATGTAGTAGACTATGTACTTTCTCCATTCTATGAAGATGAGTGGGAGGTAGTAGAGAAAGTGCTGGATATTGCAATTGAGGGATGTGAACTTTTCATCTCAAAGGGGATCGATTTTGCGATGAATAAGGTAAATTCCAAAAATCTGGCCAAAGGAGGAAGGTAAAATGGAAAAGTTTACTGTATTTGCTCCATTTTTTGGCTTATTAAGTCTTTTGATTGCCTATCTGATCTACATGTATGTAAAAAGGCAACCAAATGGAAATGAAGTAATGCAAGAGCTTGAAGAGATGATTCATACTGGTGCAATGACCTTTCTAAAGAGAGAATATACTGCACTTTTATTCTTTATTGCCGCAGTATTTATCCTTTTGGGTCTATTGCTCCATGAGTGGAGAACATCTGTTGCCTTCGTAACTGGTGCATTCTGTTCTATGGCAGCAGGATTTTCTGGAATGACTGCTGCTACAAGAGGAAATTCCAGGACTGCAGAAGCAGCAAATAAGTATGGACAGGCAGAGGCACTTAATGTTTCCTATTTCTCTGGTGCTGTTATGGGACTTGCTGTTGCAGGACTGGCAGTATTAGGACTTGGTTTCTGGTTTTACATATATGGAAAGAGTCCTGAAACAGCAAAATATATAAATGGTTTTGCAATGGGTGCAAGCTCTATTGCACTCTTTGCTCGTGTTGCTGGAGGGATATATACAAAAGCAGCAGATGTAGGAGCAGACCTTGTTGGAAAGGTAGAAGCAGGTATTCCTGAGGATGATCCAAGAAATCCTGGTGTTATTGCAGACAATGTAGGAGACAATGTGGGTGACATTGCAGGGATGGGAGCAGATATATTTGAGTCATTTGTTGGTTCAGTAGTTGCTACTATAGCAATTGGTGCAACACTACCAATAAATACACCTGAGGCCCTTTCTGCATTCATTCAGAAATATCCGGTTCTAAAAGGTCTTACTGCTACTGCAATAAAGCTAAAGTTCATGTCCTTTCCAATACTTGTTGTTATGGCAGGAATTATAAGTGCTATTGTTGGTGTATTTTCCATAAAGCTCTTTTTAAGGAGCAATCCAGCAGCGGCACTTAGAAATACCACATTTATTGCAGCAGGTCTCTTTACAATCCTTACTATATATCTTGTAAAGGCAACAGCAATGCCATGGGGAACATTCTGGGCAATATTTTCAGGACTTCTTTGTGGAATTGCAATAGGACTTCTGGCAGAATACTATACCTCAGGGCCTCCAATTAGGGAGATTGCTGAACAGACACAGACAGGACCTGCTACTACTATAATTGCCGGTTTGGCAGTCGGAATGGAATCTACCTATCTCCCCGTTCTTGGTATCTGCTTGGCAACTTTTATTGCATATAAGGCAGCAGGAGTATATGGTGTTGGTCTTTCTGCAGTTGGTATGCTTGCCACAGTAGGTGCAACAATGACTGTTGATGCTTATGGACCAATTGCAGATAATGCAGGTGGAATCTCTGAGATGGCTGGTCTTGGACCTGAGACAAGGAGAATTACAGATACCTTGGATGCACTTGGAAACACAACGGCTGCTATAGGAAAAGGATTTGCTATTGGATCCGCAGCCCTAACTGCATTGGCTCTATTTGTTGCATATTCACAGGCAGCAGGACTTAAGGTCATTGATATAAAAGATCCAATGGTTGTAATCGGAGTCCTGATTGGTGGAATTGTTCCAATGCTTTGTGCTGCTTTGACAATGAAATCTGTTGGTAAGGCAGCATTTGAGATGGTAGAGGAGATTAGGCGTCAGTTCAGGGAGATCCCAGGGCTTTTAGAAGGAAAGGAAGGAGCAAAACCACAGCCAGAAAAATGTGTAGATATTGCTGCACGTGCTGCTCTTAGAGAAATGATTGCTCCAGGACTTGTTGCAGTTCTTACTCCTGTCGTTGTAGGATTTTTACTCGGAAAACATGCATTGGCTGGAACACTCTTGGGTGCAACCACAATGGGTGTTTTCTTGGCACTATTTATGGCAAATGGCGGTGGTGCATGGGATAATGCAAAGAAGTGGATTGAGGCAGGAAACTTAGGTGGAAAAGGTTCTGATAATCATAAGGCAGCAGTTGTTGGTGATACAGTAGGTGATCCATTTAAGGATACCTCTGGTCCTGCAATGAATATCCTGATCAAGCTGATGAGTGTTGTATCTTTGGTTATTGCACCAGCTTTACCCCATGTGGGTCTCCTTCTGAGACTATAATATTTCTGATCTGCCCCTTTTGGGGCAGATCAAAAAACAAGGGAGGGGATGGTTCTGATGTTTAAAGTAGGTGATTTAGCTGTTTATCCAGCGCATGGGGTAGGAATTATTGAAAGGATAGAAACTAAGAAGATATCAGGTTGTGATCAAAGCTTTTATGTAATGAGAATACTCGACAGCGATATGATAGTTATGATTCCTACTGACAATGCAAAAAATGTGGGATTAAGGGACATAATTTCAGAAAATGAGGTTCCAAAGATTTATTCCATTCTACGAAAAAAAAATAATAATGACGTAAAAAAGCTTGGAAAAAAGACATGGAATAGAAGATATAGAGAGCATATGGAGAAGATAAAAACAGGTTCTATATATGATGTTGCGGAGGTTTATAGAGATCTTACTATTCTTGGAAGAGAGAAAGAACTTTCCTTTGGGGAGAAGAAGCTTTTAAATACTGCTAAGTCTTTGTTAATAAAAGAAATTTCCCTTGCTAAAAAAGTAGATGAAGAAGAAGTCTTAAAAGACTTGGAAAAGATAGTATCCTCAGAAGAATAAAAAAAGCATATCTAATTACATGATTGATAAAGGGTGTGAGGTACTCTATCATGTCTCTGATAAGGATGTAGGAAAAAGAATAGATCAGTTTTTGGCAGAGATAGATTCATCTTTATCAAGATCGCGGGTACAACTACTTATAAAAGAAGGCTTTGTTACAGTAAATAACAGAATGGTTAAATGTAGTTATAAGCTCAAAATAGAAGATAATATCCGTATGATTCTCCCTGAAGAGAAACCTTTGGATCTTACACCTGAATATGTAGAATTTGGAATAATATATGAAGATGAAGATATTATGGTAATTGATAAGCCTGCTGGTGTAGTAATTCATCCTGCCCCTGGCCATTATGAAGGTACACTGGTTCATGGACTTTTATTTAGATGCAATGATTTAAAAGGAATAGGTGGAGTATTAAGACCAGGGATTGTTCATCGTTTAGATAAAGACACCTCTGGTATAATGCTTATAGCAAAGACAGAGATTGCCCATAAGAGCCTTGTAGAACAATTCAAAAATTCCATTATAGAAAAGGAATATTGGGCATTAGTCCATGGCCCTGTAAAAGAGAATGAAGGAAAAATAGATCTGCCTATAGCAAGACATCCTATAAAGAGGAAAAAGATGTGGGTTTCTGAAAATGGAAAAAGGGCTATTACTTTTTGGAAAAAAATCTCAGAATTTGATAATAATATAACTCTTGTATGTGCTTATCCAAAGACAGGCAGGACCCACCAGATAAGAGTTCATTTTAGTTATATAGGTTATCCTATTGTAGGTGATCCTGTATATGGAAAAAGGAAAAACCATTATGCCTCAAGGCAAATGCTTCACGCAAAAAGGTTAAGCTTTTATCATCCAAAAACAGGGATAAGGATGGAGTTCTGCTCCTTTTTATCTGCAGATATAAAAAAACTTTTATTTATTTTAAACAAGAAGGAGAATTGACAATTAGATGAAAATTTTTTATCCTTTTAAAAAAAATCCCTTCATAGTTTCTTTAAATATCCTCTCCTTAATAAAAAATAAAAAAAGGTGAGATCTATGCGTATGAATTTATTACAATTAAAACAGATGAAGATTAATGAACTTACAGAGCTTGCAAGGAAGTATAATATAGATGGTGCTTCTGGAATGAGAAAGCAGGATCTTATTTATGCCCTACTTCAGGCCTATTCAGAAAGGGAGGGTCAGATCTATGGAGAAGGTGTTTTGGAGGTGCTTCCTGATGGATTTGGATTTTTGAGGGCACCAGATGCAAACTATCTTCCTGGCCCTGATGATATATATGTATCCCCATCACAGATAAGAAAATTTAACCTGAGGACAGGAGATACAGTATCCGGTCTGATCAGACCTCCAAAGGAAAACGAAAAATATTTTGCCTTGCTAAAGGTTGAAAAGATTAATTTTGAAGATCCAGAAGTCGCCAAAAATAAAATATTATTTGATAATCTTACTCCACTTTATCCAAATGAGAGGATAAGATTGGAGACAGATGATTCTGAAAACTATTCAATAAGGATATTAGATCTTATAGCTCCCATTGGAAAAGGTCAAAGAGGTCTTATTGTAGCACCTCCAAGAACAGGTAAGACAATGCTATTGCAGAATATTGCAAACAGTGTAAGTAAAAATCATAAAGAAATATATATGATTGTCCTTCTTATAGATGAAAGGCCAGAAGAGGTTACTGATATGATGCGATCTGTAGATGCAGAGGTAATAAGTTCTACATTTGATGAACCACCACAAAGGCATGTCCAGGTTGCAGAGATGGTGATTGAAAAGGCAAAGAGGCTGGTAGAACACAAGAGGGATGTCCTTATTCTTTTAGATAGTATAACCAGACTTGCAAGGGCTTATAATGCAGTAATCCCACCAAGTGGGAAGGTCCTTTCAGGTGGTTTAGATGCAAATGCCCTTCATAAGCCAAAAAGATTTTTTGGAGCTGCAAGAAATATAGAAGAGGGTGGAAGTCTGACTATTATTGCTACTGCACTTATAGATACAGGAAGCAGGATGGATGAGGTAATATTTGAGGAATTTAAAGGAACAGGTAATATGGAAGTTCATTTAGATAGAAAACTTGCAGATAGAAGGATATTTCCTGCAATTGATATAAATAAGTCTGGAACAAGGAAAGAAGAGCTTCTTCTTGAAAAGGATGAACTCAATCGTATATGGATATTGAGGAAGCTTCTTGCACCTCTTACACCAATAGATAGTATGGAATTTCTGCTTGAAAAAATGAAAGGCACAAGAAATAATAAAGAATTCCTGGAATCTATGAATAAATAAGGAGGATAAAGGAAATGAAAAAAGGTATACATCCCAAGTATTATGACAAAGTAAAGGTGAGGTGTGCGTGTGGGAATGAGTTTGAGACAGGTTCTACAAAAAAGGAGATCCATGTTGAAATTTGTTCTAAATGTCATCCATTCTTTACGGGAAAACAAAAGTTTGTGGATACCACAGGTAGGGTTGAAAGCTTTATGAAAAAATACAAGCATTTTTATTCTCAAGCCAACCAGGAAAGTGAAGAGAAGAAAGAATAGAGATGGAAGTATTAGCAAAAATACAAGAGATAGAAGAAAGATATAGTGAATTAGAGGAAAAGCTAAGTAATCCAGATATAATAAAGGATCCGAAGACTTATCAAAAACTTGCAAAAGAGCATAGTCATTTAGCTCCTATAGTAGATGCATATAGGAAATATCGTTCTATAAAAGAAGAGATAGAAGAAAATAAAAGTCTTCTTAAAGATTCAGATCCAGATATAAGGAAATTGGCTGCTGAAGAGATAGATAGATTGAAAGAGGAATTAAAAGAGACTGAAAAGAGATTAAAGATTCTACTTTTACCAAAAGACCCAAATGATGAGAAAAACATTATATTAGAGATAAGAGCAGGAACAGGAGGAGAAGAAGCAGCTCTTTTTGCAGCAGATCTTTTTAGGATGTATGTGAAGTATGCAGAGCTTAAAGGATGGAGAACAGAGATACTAAGCCAGAATGTAACGGGAAGAGGTGGATTTAAGGAAGTGATTGTTCTTATAGAAGGAAAAGGGGCATACAGTAGACTGAAGTATGAAGCAGGTGTTCACAGGGTTCAGAGAGTTCCAGAAACAGAGGCACAAGGGCGTATTCATACTTCTGCTGTAACAGTTGCTGTTCTTCCTGAGGCAGAGGAAGTAGATGTAGAAATACGGCCTGAAGACTTAAGGATAGATGTATTCAGGGCATCTGGTCATGGAGGGCAGCATGTAAACACAACAGATTCTGCTGTAAGGATAACCCATATACCTACAGGGATAGTAGTTACATGTCAGGATGAAAGATCTCAGCATAAGAATAAGGCCAAGGCAATGAAGGTTCTAAGAGCAAGACTTCTTGAACTTCAAAGAAGGGAACAGGAAAAGAAGATTTCTGAAGAAAGGCGTAGCATGATAGGAACAGGAGATAGAAGTGAAAGAATAAGGACATATAACTTTCCACAGGGAAGGGTTACAGATCACAGGATAGGACTAACCTTATATAAGCTAAACGATATATTAGAGGGAGAACTTGATATGATAATAGATCCTCTTATTACCTATTTTCAGGCAGAGGCATTAAAAAAGCAGAATATAGAACTTGATTAGGCCTACCTTAAGACACATCCTAAACATTGCAACAAGATACTTAGAAAAAAGATCAATAGATAGCCCCCGCATTACAGCAGAGATACTTCTTTCCTGTCTTTTGAAAAAGGATAGGAAATATCTTTATCTAAATTACCAAATGCCAATTGATAAAAAACTTCTGAAAAAATACTGGTCTCTCTTAAAGAGAAGAGCAAAAGGAGAGCCTGTGGCATATATAACAGGGAAAAAAGAATTTTGGTCTTTAGAATTAGACGTCAGTCCAGATGTCCTTATACCTCGTCCTGAAACAGAAATTTTGGTAGAACATGCAATAAGTATTCTTAAAGAAGTAGAAAGGCCATTTATACTTGATATTGGAACAGGATCAGGGGCAATTGCCATAGCATTGGCAAAGGAGATAAAAGATGCATTTATATGGGCAACGGATATATCAGAGGGAGCATTAAAGATAGCAGGGAAAAATGCAAAAAGACACAATGTGGAAGATCGAATATATTTTCTAAAAGGAGATCTTTTTAATGCTATTAAAGATAAAAACAGAAAGTTTCATCTTATTATTTCAAATCCTCCTTATGTTTCAGAAAGGGAGTATGAGGAGCTTCCAAAAGAAATAAGAGATTGGGAGCCAAAGATAGCACTTTTTGGAGGAGAAGATGGGCTATCTATTATAAGGAGGTTAGTAAGAGATAGTCTGCCTTTTCTATATCAAGGAGGCTATCTCTTGATAGAAATCTCTCCTCAGCAGGTAAACAAGGTCAAAAGGATAATAGAAGAAACAGGTCAATTTGATTCCATTGAACCTATAAGAGACTATTCAGGTAGATTCAGGGCTATAAATGCCTGCAAAAAACTTTAAGGCACTATCCAAACAGCACAATCATTTACATTGTAAAAGCAGTATCTTGAAACACTACCCAAGAAGAAGGATTCTCCTATCCCACTTCTTCCCAGGACCAGAGTTCCATAATTATTTTCTTTTACTTCATTTACTATAGTCTTTGCAATACTTACCAGGCTTGGAATCTCTCTTATTTCTAATTGATGAGACTTTATTCCAGATTTTTCTAAAAGTCTTTTGGCATGGACAAAAAAGCTCTCTACACATTTTCTATCTCCTTTTATAACTATATCCTCTAATTCAGACTTATCCTCCTCAAAATCAATAGGACAATAATCTCTCAGTTTTGGAATCACATGTAAGAGAGTAATCTTTATATCTTGATTATTCTCAAACATAAAACCAACATACTCTACTGCCCTTAGAGAGCTTTCTGATCCATCAATAGCAACAGCAATATTCTTGGATCTTACATCTCCTGAGACTGCCCAAAGGGGTATTGTCTGAACATGTTCTAATAAGGCAGAGGATACACTGTAGGTAAACATCTCTTCCAATTTGGTAACACCCCTTCTTCCGATCAGAATAGCATCACAACTGTTTTGTTTTGCAAAGTTAAGGATATCTCTTGCTACATCCATTGTCTTTGGGACAGTAACTGTGCTAATCCTTTCTTCTTTTATTCCCTTTGATATCATAAAATCTTTTGCTTCTTTTAGTATCTTTTCCGCCTCTTTTTTATTCTTTTCTTTAATTCTATTAAGTCTTAATCTTACATTTTTATCTAAATGAGACTCTATTAAAAGATACTCAGATATAGTAGGCTGGACATTAAACAAAATATAATTGCAATCCACTATGAGGTCATCTATTAAGGTAGCATATTCAATGGCCTTTTTGGAATGAATTGATCCATCAACGACTATCAATATCTTTTTTTCTATTTTCATTCCTATACCTCCTAAATTTTCCCTCTTTGAATAGCATATCTCACTTATTATGTAAACAAACTTCAATTTTTTTGGTAGAAAAAGATATTTTTTAATGTATAATACAAAAAATTTTTTGGAGTCCGAGGTATGGACAAGAAGGAATTTCAAATGATGAGGAATTTTCTTGAAAAAACAAGAAAGGAGATGGCCCAACTTTTAGGATTATCTACAAAGGCTATCGTAAGCTATGAGCAAGGATGGAGGAATATACCTCCACATGTGGAGAGGCAAACACTATTTTTTGTGAATCAAAAATTAGATCCTAAGAACAAAAAGAATTGCTGGAGAATAAAGAGATGCAAAAAAGAAAAAAAGAATAAGTGTCCTGCATGGGAGTTTAAGGCAGGAAAAATATGCTGGTTTATAAATGGAAATATAGCGGACGGGACACCTCATAAGAGTTGGGAAGAAAAGATGAAGATATGCAGGCAGTGTGAAATCCTACAAGGACTTATTTTAGAAGTACAAATGAGAGTAAATCCCCAGGTTTAATCTAATTCGAGTGTCTCTGACATTACATCTTCTTCTGAAAGTCTTCTCAGATTTTCTTTTAGTTTTTCCATTACCTCTTCAAAGGTTTCATCCACGATTCTCTTTCTCTTAATTGGATTTGCAGAGCTTATAACTGCCTGCCACAAAAATGGATGATTTACACCTCTTTCTCTCATCTTTTGAACCACTTCTGTTGCAACCTCATCTACTTCCTTTAACAAACTTGCTCTTTCCTTTCTGACTTCATATGCATCTTTCAGAGGCTGATCTAACAAAAAGTCTATTCTTCTTAAGATGCTCTCATATGCAGATCCATGAAATCTTTCTTGTTCTTTATAAATCAGGCCAAGTGTTACGTATGCACCACTTTCAAATATATCTTCAAATTCTCTCTCCTCCTTTTCTGGTTCTTTCTCTAAGAGTTCTTCATATAGCTTTATTACCTCAAGGGATCTATCCTTCACTGTATGAGCCTTTTCCACATTCATTGCAAGCACATATCTTCCTGCCTCTTCTTCCAGGAGTAAGATTACCGGTATCTCTTTTAGTCCTAACATAGAAGCAGCTTCTTTCCTGTGATGTCCATTTGGTGTCCAGAATTCACCATTAGAGCTTCTTACAACTATAATAGGATCTAAAAATCTTCCTACCTTTGCTATAGCATCTGCCAATTTCCTTACATGTAGTTGAGAAAGTTCTCTTTGAAAAGGAGCAGATTTGACCATATCAATTGGCATCATAGCAAATATCTGTTCATGACCACCATAAGGCTCATTATATACTGCCAAGACATTTATCCCCTGGGCCTCAAGCTCCTTAATTTCATTTTTCTTCGTTAAAGACTTTTTTCTTGGCATAGCCCACCTCCTTTTTTCTTTTTTTTTAAATATAAGCACAAAAATATGTCTTGGAAATACCTAAGTTATTATTTAGATTGAAAAAAATGAAGGAGTTCCTCTTTTAGATTGAAAATAGTAAAAATTATATTTCCTTCTATTTGCCTAAGCTCGGAGAGATTATGCTTTGAAATACCTTCTTTTATCTTCTTGCAGATATAGTTTATACATAAAACATGAGGGGCAAGAAGTATGCATCCGTTTTTTCCAAGAAAAAGACAGCTATCTTCCTTATACCTCTCTTTGGGGATATTGCAGCCCAAGAGCATGTTTAAAAGAAGCATAAATTCATCATATTTCTCTTCTATTCCCTTTCCACAGCAGGATCCTTCCTTTTCTTCACATGCTCTACAGATATCTATCATTCCACAGGAATTCATCTTTTCTTTTCTCTCTTTTATATATCTTTTAAGTTCTTCAATAAGAGCTTTTATTTTAGGCCTTTTTAAAATCTCTTCTCCATACTCCTTTAATATGCTCTCTGCCAGATCTATCTTTTCCTTCATCCTCTTTCCTGTTTTAGTTCTTCTACACGACGATTATAATACTCAATTACTTCCTTTCTATCCAGCATTCCTATAAGTTCTCTGCGATCATCATCCTTTACCACAGGAATCCTGTTTAAATTCTTTATAGTAAATTTTTTTAATACTTGATTCAGGTCTTCTGAAGGGGTTGTATATATAATGTCTTTGGTTGCTATATCCTTCATTACCACTATATTGTCTATCTCGTCATCAAAAAGCACAGATCTCACATCATTTATAGAAAATATTCCTGTAAGTTTATTCTCTTTATCTACTACTGGAAAGTATTGCTGATCTGTCCTTGTAAAGACCTTATGTTTGAATTCCTCAAATGGCATGTCTTCTGGTATGGTCTGAACCTTTCTAAGATAAGGAAGTAGCTCTTTTACCTTTATTGCTGCAAGGACATCTATAAAGAATTCTCCCCTATGTGCTTCAGACTCTAATTTGTTTTTTACCTGCTTTATATAAATAGTCCATCCCTGGGAAAAGAGATATGATAAGGAGCATACTAGAAGAGATGGGAGAAAGAGATGATATGAACCTGTCATCTCGCTTACAAACATTATTGTAGAGATTGGTGCATTTGAGACAGAAGCAAAAAAACCAGCCATTCCTACAACCACATATGCTCCAGGTTGAGTAACAATATTTGGCATAATCATGTTAAATATATTTCCAACTGCCCCTCCAAGAGCCCCCCCTATTACTATGGATGGACCGAAGACACCACCACTTCCACCAGATCCAATAGAAAAGGATGTAGTAAGTATTTTTCCAAAGGCTATAAAAAGTAGTATGTTAAGAGGTAGCTGATTTTGGATGGCAAGCTGGGCATATCCATAGCCAAATGAAAGTGTTTGAGGAAGAAAAAATCCAATAATTCCTGTTAAAAGGCCTCCAATAGCAGGTTTTACATGGGGTATGATGTTTAAAGACTTAAAGAAATTATGAACCCCATAAAAGCATTTTACATAAATATATCCTGCTCCTACTAATACAAATGCCAATATAGTATAAGGAATTAATTCTAAAGGGTTTGTGAATACAAAATCTGGAGAAGAAAAGAGGGATCCCCATCCACAGACAAGGCAAAAAAGGCAATAGGCAATAACAGATGAAATTCCAGCAGGAATAAGGACATCTGATTCAAATTCTGGATCTCTGTAAAGCACTTCAGACGCAAAAAGTGCACCAGCAAGAGGTGCCCTGAATATGCTACCTATTCCTGCTCCTACTCCAGCAGCAAGCATTATCCTCCTTTCCCTCTCCGAAAGACCAAGCTTTGTAGCCAAGAATGAACCAAAGCCAGCACCTATCTGGGCAATTGGGCCTTCTCTTCCTCCTGATCCACCACTGCTTAAGGTCAATGCAGATGCAATGGTCTTTATAATGGGAATTCTTCCCCTTACAAAACCCCCTTTTTCATGATATGCTTCAATTGCAGCATCTGTTCCATGACCTTCTGCTTCAGGAGCAAATTTATATACAATCAGTCCACTTAAAAGACCACCAAATGCAGGAAGAAAAAGAAGTGCCCATCTATTAAATGGCGTTCCAGATGGAGGAAACATGTGTTCTTCACCTGCTGGAGGAGGAGGTCTATATCCTGCAATCTTATCTAAAAAGATATACTGGCCAATATGACAAAGATAATGGAAAGTAATAGCTCCTAAGCCAGCTATCACTCCAACCAGGATATAGTACAAAAACCATTTTCCTGGGATCTTATTAATAATCTTTCTTATTTCCACTACTGGCTCGCTTCTCTTAGTTTTTCTAAGGCCTCATCAGGCCCTAATAGGATCAGAACATCACTATCTTTAATAACAAACTTTCCTGTTGGGATGAGATGAAGCTTATCAGGGACCATCTCTTTTACAGCAACTACTTGAACTCCATATTTATTTATAAGATCCAGTTCTTTAAGGCTCTTCCCAATGAATTCCTTAGGTGGAATAAATTCTACTATGCTGTAGCCACCAATAACAGGAAGATATTCTAACATGTTTGGATTATGAAGCTTTTCTGCCAGAGAATATGCAAAATCCTTTTCAGGAAAGAATACCTCATGTGCTCCAACTCTATAAAGAATTCTTCCATGGGGTTCACTTTTTGCTTTTGCAAGAATCCTCTTTATACCTATTTCTCTGAGATTTAAGGTAGTAAGTATAGATGCACTCAAGTCACTTCCTATGCAGACTATAACTGCATCTGCCTGAGATATCTCTATGGATTGTAATACCTTGGGATCAGAGGTATCTGCTACAATTGCATGGGATACCTTATCCTTTATCTCCTGTATCTTTTGTGAATCCTTGTCTATAGCAATAACTTCATGTCCTTTTTCATAGAGCTTTGTTGCAAGATAATAACCAAAATTTCCTATCCCTATTACTATAAATTGCTTTTTCTTTGCCATGTTATCCCACCATTATAGACTCTTCTGCATAGTGATATCTAATAGTTTCTTGTCTACTAATAGCCATTGCTATTGCAAGTGGTCCAACCCTTCCTATGAGCATAATAAATATAAGAATTACCTTCCCTATGCAAGTTAAATGAGGAGTAATTCCTGTTGAAAGTCCAACTGTTCCAAATGCACTCACAGTTTCAAACATGAGTTCCAAAAACACCCCTTTTGTTTTTACATGAGGTTTCCCTCCTGCTTCACTTATAAGAAGAAGCATAAGGCCAGTTGTTATAATGAGCATGCTAATCATTACAATGCTTATGGCCTTTGAAGTAGATTCTTTGGAAATACTTCTCTTAAATATATGGGGATTTTCAAATCCTTTTAATTTGCTTATTCCCATAAGAATAATAGTTGCAAATGTGCTTGTCTTTATTCCACCGCCACATGATCCTGGAGATGCACCAATGAACATCAAAATGATAAGGAGAAAAAGGGTTTCATTAGCCATATTTCCAATAGGAAGTGTATTAAATCCAGCAGTTCTTGCTGTTATAGACTGAAATAAGCCAGAAAGAAATTTATGAGGAACAGGAAGCCTTAACATTGTATTGTTCCATTCCATAAGTGTAATAAATATTGTTCCAAGAAGAATGAGGAAGAAGGTAGTAGATAGGACAAGTTTTGAATGAAGACTCAGGGAAGAAAAGTTTCTTTTTTCTTTTATTTCAGAAAGCACAATAAATCCTATTCCTCCTGTAACAATTAAAAAGCATATAACAAGGTTTAAAAAATAGCTTTTTTGAAATCTAATAAAGCTATCTGGAAAAAGAGAAAATCCTGCATTACAAAATGCACTTATTGAATGAAATATAGCGTAATATATAGCTTTAAAAAAAGGAAAATTTGATTTAAAAATAAAGAAAAGAAAAAGGAGAGCTGTTCCTATTCCTTCTATTATGGAGGTAAAAATCGCTACATCTTTTAAAATAAATCTAAATCCTTTTTCTGATTTAAAGGTAAGGGTATCCTGGACAGCCATAACACCTGTAATACTTGGCCTTTTTCCCATCATAAGAATAAACATAGTAGATATGGTCATTATTCCCAAACCACCTGCCTGTATAAGTATTAAGACAATAAGCTGGCCAAATTGACTTAATCTTGAACCTATATCTAAGACTGTAAGTCCTGTAACACAGGTAGCAGATGTGGCAGTAAAAAGTGCATCTATTAAATTTAAGGGGTTAGTTTTTGCTGATATTGGTAACATCAAAAAAAAAGCACCAATCCATATTGCCAATATAAAACCAAGGATTACTGCCCTCTCCGGTATCTTAAAGAATTTGGAAAGAAATGATTCTATTTTTTCATCCATTTAATCTTCTTCTTTTAATTCCCTGCCCATTAGATCTTTTACTGCAGCCTTTGGATCTTTATCATTATAGAGTATCTGATATACCTGTTCTGTTATAGGCATATCAACTGACATCTTTTTTGAAAGCTCATAAGCTGATTTTGTAGTCTTTATACCTTCTGCCACCATATTCATATCTTTTATTATATCTTGAAGTTTTTTCCCTTTTCCTATCTGAAGGCCTACTGTTCTATTTCTACTAAGATTTCCCGTGCAGGTAAGGACAAGATCACCTATACCTGCAAGGCCAGAAAAGGTCTTTTCATTTGCTCCCATTTTTTTTCCAAGTCTTATTATCTCAGCAAGCCCCCTTGTAATAAGGGCTGCCCTTGCATTCATCCCAAATCCAAGTCCATCACTTGCACCTGCTGCAATTGCTATAACATTCTTTAATGCTCCACCAAGCTGAGCACCAATTATATCTTGAGTAAGATATACCCTGAAATATGGGGTATGAAATAAGTATTGAAGAGATCTTCCAAGGGTCTGATCTTTACAGGCAATAGTTACTGCAGTTGGAAGCCTGCTTGCCACTTCCCTTGCAAAGCTTGGCCCAGAAATACATGCAAAATACTTAGAGACATCCCATGATATAACATCTTCAAATATTTGAGAGGAGAGCATAAGTGTATTATTCTCAATTCCCTTTGTTGCAAAGACAAATGGAATCTTTTCTCTTAAATATGGCTTTATTTTTTCTAATATATTCCTCAGCACATGAGAAGGAACAGCTATAATTATTACTTCCTTTTCATATAAGACATCTTCAAATGACATAAAAGGCTCTATATTTGAAGAAAGCCTTATTCCTGGAAGAAAGACCTTATTTTCTCTTTTATCCCTTATCTGGTAATATACTTCCTCTTCCCTTACCCAAAGACTTATCCTTAGTCCCTTCTCTGCTAACAGATTTGCCAATGTGGTTCCCCAGCTTCCTGCTCCAATAACGGCTATTTCCTTCATCATATTTCCTCTACAAGCTTTGCTACATCTACAACCTTTTCTCCTTCAGAGAGATTTATAAGCCTTACACCCTGTGTGCTCCTTCCCATCTCAGATATATCGTCTACATTTATTCTAATTATTTTTCCTTGATCAGTAATTATCAAAATTTGATCCTTTTCCTTCACATGGCCAGCATACACAATCTCTCCATTCCTTTCAGTGATCTTTGCAGTAAGTATTCCTTTCCCACCCCTTCCCTGAACTTTGTATTCACCAAGTCTTGTCCTCTTACCATAACCCTTTTCTGTAACAACAAGAATATGTCCATTATCTTCCTTTATCTTCTCCATTGAAACAACTCTATCTTCAGGTTCTATCCTTATTCCTATAACTCCTGAAGCAATTCTTCCTCTTTCAGGAACCTCTTTGCTTGAAAAGCGAATAGACTTACCATGTCTTGTTGCTAAGAATATATCTTCATCCTTTACCATTTGAACTCCAACCAAATCATCTCCTTCCTTTATATTTATTGCCTTAATTCCAGGAGATGGTATTTTCTTAAAAAGACTCAGGTTTGTTTTCTTTACAATGCCTTTTCTTGTAGCCATTATGAGATATTTTTCTGGAGAAAATTCTCTTACTGGAAGGATATGTGATATCCTCTCTTCCTTCTTTAATCTGAGAATATTCACAATGGCCTTTCCCTTAGATGCCCTTCCTTCTTCAGGTATTTCATATACTTTTTTGCAATATACCCTTCCTAAGTTTGTAAAAAATAGGAGACGATCATGAGAGAGTGCAACAAATAGATGTTCTATAAAATCATTATTCTTTGTCTTTGCCCCTATAAGTCCTTTACCGCCTCTTCTCTGTGCTTTATAAAGTGAAATGGGTGTCCTTTTTATATAGCCTTTATGGCTTATAGTCACAACCATCTCTTCATCTGCTATCAGATCCTCCTTTTCAATTTCTTCTTCGACATTTAGAATCTTTGTCCTTCTTTCATCTCCATATTTTTCCTTAATCTCTTCTGTTTCTTCCTTTATTATTTCTAAGATCTTCCTGGGATCAGCTAATATCTCTTTATACTTCTCTATGTCCTTTATTAGTTGTTGATATTCCTTTTCTATTTTTTCTCTTTCAAGTCCTGTAAGTCTTTGAAGTGTCATATCCAATATTGCCTGTGCTTGGTCAGATGTGAGGTCAAACTTCTTTATCAAAAGAGACCTTGCCTCCTTTGTATCAGAAGATCCTCTAATAAGCTTTATAACTTTATCCAGATTACTAATTGCCTTCCTGAGCCCTTCTAATATATGAACCCTCTTTTGTGCCTTTTTTAGATCATATATTGTTCTCCTTCTTACTACCTCTCTTCTGTGGAGGATAAATTGCTCTATTATCTGCTTAAGATCAAGGATCTCAGGTCTTCCATTTACAATAGCAAGAAGAATAATTCCAAAAGAGATCTCCATCTGGGTAAATTTGAAGAGTCTTCTCATTATTATTTGAGGATTTGCCTCCTTTCTTAGCTCTATTACAATCCTTATTCCTTCTTTATTTGATTCATCCCTTATCTCAGTAATCCCCTCTATTTTCTTTTCCCTTACAATCTCTCCAATCCTCTCTAATAGTCTTGTCTTGTTTACCTGATAGGGTATCTCAGATATAATGATTTTATCCTTCTTCTTTCCCTCTTCTATAAATGCGTTTGCCCTGACTTTTATTATTCCCTTCCCTGTTTTATACGCCTCCTTTATTCCATCTCTTCCTACTATAAAACCTGATGTTGGAAAATCAGGACCGGGTATTATTTCCATAAGCTCTTCTACACTTACATCTGGATTTTCTATCACCTTAATGACTGCATCGCATACTTCACATAGGTTATGTGGAGGAATATTTGTTGCCATTCCAACGGCAATACCAGAAGACCCGTTTATAAGAAGATTTGGGATAGTTGTAGGAAGGACAACAGGTTCCATAAGAGAACCATCATAATTTGGAACAAAATCTACTGTATCTTTTTCTATATCAGAGAGAAAGTCTTTTGCCATAGGAGTCATCCTGACTTCTGTATAACGCATTGCAGCAGGAGGATCTCCATCTATAGAACCAAAGTTTCCCTGTCCATCTATAAGGGGATATCTCATGGAAAAATCCTGGGCCATCCTTACAATTGCATCATATACTGCTGCATCTCCATGAGGATGATATTTACCAATTACATCTCCAACTATCCTTGCAGATTTCTTATATGGTCTGTCAGGAAAATTCTTGAGTTCATACATACTATAGAGGATTCTTCTATGAACAGGCTTAAGTCCATCTCTTATATCAGGAAGCGCTCTTCCAACAATGACACTCATAGAATATTCTAAATAAGATTTTTTTACCTCCTCTTCTATACTTACTGTTTGCACATTATTTTCCACTGCCTTTTCCATCTGCATTCTTAAACCTCCTTATTTTATGAAGCAACCACTGAAGCCATTTGGAATATGGGAAGATACATGGAGATTACAATGCTACCTATTGTTCCACCCAGAAATACCATAAGCAATGGCTCTATTAGGGAGCTAAGTGCATCAACTGCTGCATCTACTTCTTCTTCATAAAAATCTGCAAGCTTTTCCAGCATGCTATCCAATGCACCACTTGTCTCACCAACCCCTATCATCTGAACAACCATAGGAGGAAATATCTCGTGTTCTGTAAGGACTTCAGCGAGTGTAAATCCCTCTGAAACACCCGCCTTTACATCCAGGATTGCCTCCTCTACCACTGCATTCCCTGCTGTCCTGGATACGATATCAAGGGCATCCAAGATAGGGACCCCACTTCTTACCATTGTCCCCAAGGTTCTGGAAAATCTTGCTATTACACTTTTTTTTATAAGATCTC
>JALVZP010000250.1 GCA_027037575.1 Desulfobacterales bacterium
CTTATAGAAAATGTACTATGACATATTTTCCCACAGTGCATCCCTCAGGCCAGAGGATCTCCTTATCCTTTGTATTATCCCTTCTTCTATAACCTCAGGCCTTCCCCATACCTCTATACCCTTCCTTGCCCTTGTAATTGCCGTGTATATGAGTTCTCTTGTGATTACAGGGACATATGTGTCTGGAAGAATAAATAGGACATTATCAAATTCAGATCCCTGACTCTTATGCACAGTCATTGCAAATGCAGTCTCATGTTCTGGAAGCATTATTGGCAGAAATTTCCTCACATTTCCCTCTGGATCAATGAAGAATGCCCTAATTTCGTTTCCTGATTCAGGATCTGGCATAAGTATTCCTATGTCTCCATTAAATAGCCCAAGCTCATAGCTGTTTTCTACTATAAGTATTGGCCTTCCTGCATACCATGGACTCTCCATTGAGATGAGAAGATTTTCTCGAAGTATGCTTTCTACTATCCTATTTATCTGCCTTACTCCATAAGGTCCCCATCTAATAGGAGTAAGTATTCTGAATGATTCAAATAGGCTTAATGTTTCAAATGGATCTTTCGCCCTTAAGTACCTTCCATATCCTTCTAATACTATCTGCTCCAAGGATTTCTTTAAAATTTCAGGTCTTGGGAGCTTCTTAAATAGAATATCTTTATAGTTCCCATTCAATATCTGAAACACCCTTTCCTTATCTCCAGAATTTATTGCCTTACTCAATTGATATATTCCACTTTCTTCAGAAAAACGATAGTTCTTCTTTAACTCTATTATGCAATTCTCTATTCCTGGTCTTAAACCTGAGATATCTCCATTAAAGAACCTATCAACTATCTCAGGATATTCCTTAGATCCTGCACATATATCACCAAGGACAGATCCAGGTTCAACAGAGGAGAGCTGATCCTTGTCTCCAAGGAGGATGAGAGTTGCATCCTCTGGTATGGCCTGAACAAGTCTTGACATAAGAGGAAGATCTATCATGGATGCCTCATCTACTATGACCACATCAGCAGGAAGCCTATTTTCTTCATTATATCTTGCATTCATCCTTCCTGGAACATATCCGAGCATCCTGTGTATGGTAAAAGATTCTTTGGGAATCATATCTTTTATCTCTTCCTCAATCTGAAGTCCCTTCTTTATCTCCATTATTGCCTGCTTAAGCCTTGCACTTGCCTTTCCTGTTGGTGCAGAAAGAAAGATCCTCCTGCCTAAGGAGAGTTTTAGAAGGAGTGCAATTATCTTTGCTATTGTGCTTGTCTTTCCTGTCCCAGGTCCACCTGAGATGACTGAAAAATATGTGATAAGCGAAATAATGGAAGATGCCTTTTGTAGATCTGAGGAATCTCTATTCGGGAAAAGGATTTCTAATGTGCGCTTTATAAGATAAAAATCTTCTATTTTTTTTAGCCTTTCTGTCCTTCTCTTTAATTCCCTTATAAGGATATCTTCATATCTCCAGTATCTATAAAGATAGAGTCTGTTTTTTTGATCAAGTATTAAAGGTTTATAATCTCCGGGTCTTCCAACAACCCTACTATCTAAAAGCTTATTTACCCAGCTATTTAGCTCAGGTGTTCTTATTGTCTCATACTTGTTGATCCCTCTTACAAAGAAGGTCTGTTCCCTTCCCGCAATTTCTTCAAGATCCAAACATACATGTCCATCCTCTGTTGCCTTACTTACAAGTGCTGCTGCAATAAATACCTCTTCCTTTTCTTTAGAAAGTTCTTTTATAAAATTAGCAAAATAAAAGTCTATTTCCCGAAGATAAGGCTCTAAGGACATGACTTAGGATTCACGCCATATCTTTGCACCAAGAGATGCAAATTTATTTTCCATCATCTCATATCCTCTGTCCAGATGATAAATTCTGTGGACCTCTGTCCTTCCTCCTTCTGCAACCAATCCTGCCAATACAAGACAGGCACTTGCCCTGAGATCAGTAGCCATAACTGGTGCTGCCAGGAGATGTTTTTTCCCTTTTACAATTGCTTGTGAACCATTTACTTCTATATCTGCTCCCATCCTCCTTAATTCCCCTACATGCATAAATCTATTCTCAAATATGGTCTCCTTTATTACACTACATCCATCTGCTATGCACATCATTGCCATAAACTGTGCCTGAAGGTCTGTGGGAAATCCAGGAAATGGCATGGTCTTTATATCAACACTCTTTATTACATCAGGGCCCTTTACAAAGATACTGTCTTTTTTAACCCTTATTTCTGCTCCTACCTTCTCAAGCTTTTCTATTAATGCACCCAAGTGTTCTGGAATACATTCTCTTATTTCTACTTCTCCTCTTGTCATAACAGATGCTATCATAAATGTGCCTGCCTCAATCCTATCTGGGATTATCCTATGCTCTGCACCCCTTAACTCTTTTACACCATATATAGTAATCTTATCTGTTCCATCCCCTTCTATGTCTGCACCCATCTCTCTCAACATATCTGCAAGATCAGCTATTTCTGGCTCTTTTGCTGCATTCTTTATAATTGTTTTTCCCTCAGCAAGGCATGCAGCCATCATAGTATTTTCTGTTCCTGTAACAGTAGGGATATCAAAGAATATCTCTGCTCCTTTTAGCCTCTTTGCCCTTGCATTTATATATCCATTTTCTAAGCTAATTTCAGCACCCATAGAAGAGAGCGCATTTAGATGAAGATTTATTGGCCTCTCTCCTATTGCACAACCACCAGGAAGAGATATCCTTGCCCTTCCGCATCTTGCAAGAAGAGGCCCTAAGAGTAATATAGATGCTCTCATCTTTCTTACAAGCTCATAGGGTGCTTCAATAGAATGGATATTACCTGTATCTATTAAAAAACTGTCGCCCTCTCTTTTAATTTTTGCTCCTATCTCTTCCATTATCTCTTTCATAGTATCTACATCTCTTAGCCTTGGTACATTATGAAGAACAGACCTTTCTCCTGAAAGAAGAGATGCTGCCATAAGAGGAAGTGCAGAATTCTTCGCACCACTTATCCTGACAGCCCCTTTTAAAGGAACACTTTTTTCTATAACAATCTTGGCCATTTTCTTCTCCAGAATTTGATTCACATAATTACATATATATGGCAATTATATAAATGAGGTCAAGAAACATGGAGTTTTTGTTAGATTCAATGCTTGGAAGATTGGCAAAATGGCTCAGGATCATGGGCTATGATACCCATTATCAGTCTAAATATAGGCTTGGAGAACTATATAGGCTTTCAAAAGATAGGATCTTTGTTACCAGAAATAAAGCCCTATATTCTAAGCTAAATGGAGTATTATTAAGCTCAGATATCTTAGATGATCAGATAAGAGAGCTAAAAGAGAAACTCCAGCTCTATCCTGATATAAAAAACTTCTTCAGCAGATGTGTAATCTGCAATAGAAAATTAATAAAAGCACCCTTAAAGCTTGCTCAGGAATATGTGCCAGAGTATGTATTTTTAGAAAATAGGGATAAGATAAGATACTGCCCTTCCTGCAATAGATTCTACTGGCCTGGGACACATAGGCAGAATATGATAAGAAGGCTAAAAAAGTGGGGGATTATCTTGCAATCATAGCTCTCATCATATCAGAGGCATTTTCTGCATGGTCTGCGATACTTCCAATATATTCTGTAAGCCTTATGAAATAAAAGATCAAAAATGCATCTTTTATAGTGTTAAATATCTTTAATTTGAGCTCCCTTTCCACAAAATCTGCCTCCCTTTCCCATTGCCTTATATCTCTACAGGTCGATTTTACCCTATTTCTATGATCCTTATAGTTTGTTCTAAAATAGACAATTGCCTGATTTACAAGCTCTGGCAAAAGATTTACAGGTTTTATGACAAGATCAACCAAGTGAACAAATTCATCCTTTAGTCCCTCAGGAATACTGACATGCTTAAAGGAGAGCCAGAAAAGTGTTTCTTCTATCTCATCCAATACCTTATCCTGCTCCCTTATATACTGAAAGAACTGAAACTTATCTACAGGCATCAATATTCCTCTTGGAAGATGATTCCTGATATTTCTCTTTATAGCATCTGCTTCACTTTCAAGCCTTGCAACCTCGTCCTTTATATTTTCAAATTCTTCATACTTTCCCTGCATGTGTAGATTAATAGCTTTTTTAAACATGTGTGTGCATTCTTTTATTTTATCTGCATGCCTTTGAAGATTTTCAAAGGGTGATTTAAAGAACAGGGATGTAAGTAGCCATCTCATTTTTTGCTCCAGCAATTATAAAATTAAATAAATAATAATTTTATACAAAAACATAGCCAAAAACAAGGTAAAAGGCAAAGTTACAAGCCAGGAGATACAGATATTCTTTATAACCCTAAGATCAAGTGCACCTGCCCCTCTCGCAAAACCTATTCCTATAACAGATCCAACTATTACATGGGTCGTAGATATAGGAAGCCCTAAGCGGGAGCAAACTAATATAGTAGTTGCAGCACCAAATTCTGCACAGAATCCCCTAACAGGATTTATATCTGTAATATTTTCTCCTATTGTCTTTATTACGTTAGAACCGAATGCCATAAGTCCACCACCTACAGCAATTCCTCCTATAAGTAACATCCAGAATGGGACCTGAACTTTTAATGCCACACTCCTTGTCTTCACAGCCGAAAATATCGCTGCCCATGGTCCTACTGCATTTGCTACATCATTTGCTCCATGGGCGAATGCAACATAGCAGGCAGTAAGGAGTTGTAGCTGAGCAAAAAAGCTTTCTATAAGAGAATATCCTTTTTCCTCACTTGAAGAAATAGTCTTTTTTACTCTCCATTCCATATAGTATCTACCAGCTATGCCAAAAATAACAGAGACAGGAATAGCAATTGAAAGGGCAGTAAATAGGTTTAGATTCAGGTGTAAATTTTTTAGCCCTTTGAATATAAAAGAGAGGATAAGAATAACAAAGACCAAGAAGATAAAAAAAGGAGAATATTTCAAAGATGCCTTATATGGATCTTCTGCAAATAAGACCTTTCTCTCCAAAAGAGTATAGAGTGTTCCAGAAATAATTGCACCTGCAAGGGGAGAAATAATCCAACTTAGTACTATAGGGATTACCTTTCCCCAGTTTATATAAGAAGCCCCAATACTAATTATTCCAAAACCTATTAGGGCGCCCACAATAGAATGGGTTGTTGAAACTGGAAGACCAAGATATGTAGCAAGATTCACCCATATGCCTGCTGCCAAAAGGGAAGCAAACATACCAATTATAAACTTATCAGGTTGGGAAGATAGAAGCTGTGGATTAATAATTCCCTTGCTTATGGTATTTGTCACATGGCTTCCTGCAAGAACAGCACCAAGGGCATTTGCAATCATGGAGATAAGGACAGCCTGCCTTATTGTTATTGCCTTTGATCCAACAGAGGTACCCATTGCATTTGCAAGATCATTGGCACCTATATTGGCTGCCATGTAAAGGCCGACAAAACTTGCACATACCAATATTAGTGTTTCTACCGTCATGGCTATTAGAATAAAAAAAGAGGCCCTTTATAGGGCCTCTCTGATCTCATGTATTACACTATTTTTATTTTTGATTTCATTAACCTATCTTTAAGATAATTGATGCGGCTGTATCACCAGCAGCACATCCTGTATAAAGCATATATCCTCCGCCTTTCATTACTGTCTCTTCTATACCTTCAATTATCAATCTTCCTGCAGTTGGACCTTGTGGGTGGCCATATATTAAGGAAGATCCATAATTATTTACTCTTTCTGGAGGTATATTAAATTGCTTGCAGAAATAGAGTGCATTTGCAGTAAATGGCTCATGTGCTTTTATAACAGCTATATCATCTATCTTTAATCCTGCCACATCCAATGCCATTTGTGCTGCAGGGACAGGTGCCTTTGCCATTCTTGCCTTCTCTACCCTTGCAAATCCATAAGAAATTAACTGTATCTTTATATTAGGATCAGCACTTAGTTCTTTTGCCTTTTCTTCAGTAGTTACTATAACACCACAGTTTCCATCAGCAGGGAATGTCTGTGCTGCAAATGTGATTGTCCCACCTGGAATAGTAAGCCTTGCCTTTGCCAATCCCTCTTTTGTAGAGGGTATTACTCCTTCATCTGCCTCGACAACCCTTATTTCTTTTTTGCTTACCCTTCCTTCTACTGGAAACATGTATCTCTTTTGAAATGCCCTGTCATTCTCTAATGCCATCTTATACTGTTCATACCTGAGAAGTGCTATTTCATCTGATTGCTCTCTTGTAAATCCTTCTTCTTTCATAACATTTTCTGCAGTCTGGATCATTGCTAATCCAGCCCATGGATCTCTATTAAAATTGTCCATCATCCAGTTTTCTGAAATGACCTCTCCTCCTGGTCCGAGTGGATTTGGCCATACAATATGTGGACCATTTGAACATCTG
Organism: Desulfobacterales bacterium; assembly: GCA_027037575.1. GTDB lineage: Bacteria > Desulfobacterota > DSM-4660 > Desulfatiglandales > JALVZP01 > JALVZP01. The sequence goes on from JALVZP010000250.1 coordinate 6,420, forward strand.
TCTGTCATAAGACAAAAAGGAAGCTTAAATGTTCCTGTCTCAATTCCCATTCCTGCAGTCCAGATACATGTTACAGATGTGGTGCATGCCTGACTTATAGTCATCCCGGGAATCCTCTCAGCTCCCATAAGTGCTGCTGCCCATGTAGAGCCATAGAACCACTGCTTTTGACCTATAGTAATACCAAGAAAAAGGTAGTCAAACATCTTGGGATCCCATCCCTTTGATGCAAGCCATTTCTTAGCAGTATTAGCACCAAGCACTATAGAATGCTCATTCTGTAAACTGCCTTGCCATCTACAGAAAGGTGTTGAATAATAACCTTTGTATGGGATAAATGCCTTACTTAACTTCATAATTCCTTATCCTCCCTTTTTTATATTTGTTTGTGGCAAAACTATAAACACATAAAGACAAGGATTGTCAAGATAAAAAATTCCTACCCTTGACATCAGAGAAAGCGTGTTTATCTTTTTGTAACAAAAAATTTTGGGCACCAAAAAAAAGAAAGGAGGAGGAAGAGAAATGAAGGTAAAGCCACTACATGATAGGGTTCTGGTAAAAAGATTGGAAGAAGAGGAAAGGACAAAAGGAGGTATTATTATTCCTGATACTGCTAAGGAAAAGCCCCAGTATGGAAAGGTAATTGCTGTTGGGCCTGGAAGATTGAATGAGAAAGGCGAAAGGGTGCCTATGTCAGTAAAGGAAAATGATAAGGTCCTTTTCAGTAAGTATGCAGGAAATGAGATAAAAATAGAAGGCGAAGAGTATCTCATTATGAGAGAAGATGACATATTAGCAATCTTAGAAGACTAAAAATAAAGAATAAAGAAGGAGGGTGGTAGTTATGACAGCAAAGATGATAGCTTATGATATTCAGGCAAGAGAAAAAATAATGAAAGG
>JALVZP010000251.1 GCA_027037575.1 Desulfobacterales bacterium
GAATAAGAACTGCTACTGTTGTTGCTGTTCCTGCAAAGTCTGCAAGCCATATCTCCTTTACTCCATCAATGGATGCCCTGTAAGGATCTTTTCCAAGATGAAGGTGTCTATCTATATTTTCGATTACAACTATTGCATCATCCAGGAGGAGTCCTACTGCTACAATTACTGCTGTTAAAGTAACGATATTTAGCTCATATCCAAAGAGCCTCATTCCAAAGAAGGTGAGAAAATATGTAAAGGGGATGGATATTGCTGCAAGAAGTGTGATCCTTATGTTTGCAAGCAGGATAAAGATTACAGCTACTGTAAGGATAATTGCATCTCTCAGGGAATCTATCATATTGGAGACAGATGTCCTTATCAGATTTTCCTGTGTGTCCGCTATCTTCATCTCAAGCTGGGGAAACATCCTCTTTATCTTTGGAAGATACTTGTGGAGGGAATCAAGTGTCTCTGTTACATGTCCCTTTTCTGGTCTAAGTATGTTTATGCCGATTGCAGGAATCCCATTTCCATGAAAGAAGGACTGTCTCTCCTTATATATAGTCTTTATCTTTGCTATGTCCCTAAGATGTATCTGACCAGAAGAGTCTTTTCCTACAACAAGGTCTTCAAGCCTCCTTTTTTCAAGCCTTTCTCCAGAAACCTTTATCAACAACTGATCCTTCTTTCTTATGATCATTCCAGATGGGATATTCAGATTCTGTGTATATATTGCTGAAATTACATCTTCAAAACTGAGGCCATATCTATAGAGCTTGTCCCTGTCTATAACTATCCTCAGCTCAGGGAAATATCCACCAAATACCTCTACATCAGCGACATTTGGTATATTTAAAAGTGCCTCTTTAAGCTCATTGTCTGCAATCTGCCTTACCTTTTCCAGATCATAGTAGGATCCCTTCTTTGGATATACTGCAAGTGTGCAAACAGGAACTGTTGCATCACTTACCCTGAATATCCTTGGAGGAAGTATCCCTTTAGGAAGGGATGTTATGATTCTGTTGAGTGCAGCAGATACATCTACCTCTGCAGAATCAAGACTCTTTTTGTATTCAAACTCAACTGATATGGCAGATACCTGATCCCTTGAAACAGATCTTACCTTCCTTACAAGATCAAGTGTTGCAAGCTCCTTTTCAACAGGTCTTGCAACCTTATCCTCCATGTCTTTTGCACTTGCACCTGGCCACACAATGATTACAGCTATCTTTGGATAATTCACATCTGGAAAGAGATTTAAGGGCATTTTCTTAAAGCTTAAGAACCCGAGGACAACTCCAAGGATAAGAAGGGAGCTGATAAGATATGGATTCCTTATGTATTTTTCAACAAAGCTCATCTTGATATATAGACCTTTTCTCCTTCATATAATCTTAAAAGGATAGATTCATCAGCACATATGACCATATCATTTTCCTTTAGATCTCCCTTAACAAGTGCTTTTTCTCCGCTTCTACCAACAATAATTACAGGAACAACATGGACCCTCCCGATGTTTCCCTTTTCTGGAATAGCAATAAAGACATAGTTTCTTTTTACATTCTCAAGCAAAGCCCTCAGTGGGACAATCGCACCATATGCCTTTGAAATCACAATATCTACACCGACCCTTCCATATGTCGGAAGACCAAATGGCCTATATGGAAGCCTTATCTCTACTGTCCCAAGTGTTCCTGTCTCTACTGCAGGATGAACCTTGTATATCTTTGCCCTTATCCTTTTCCCATTCTCTACAAGATATACTTCTCCTTTGGGCTTAAGTCTTGAAATCAAAGATTCTGGAACCCTCACCAATATCCTATAACCCTTATCTGGTTCTTCTATCTCGATTATTGGTTTTCCAGGAACAATCAGATCCCCTGGTTCACTAAGCCTCTTTAATACGACACCATCAAATGGTGCCCTGACATCTGCATAGGAAAGATCTATCTTTGCTGATTCAAGATCTGCCTTAAGTCTCCTTAGTCTGGATAATGCAAGGATATATGCATTCCTCGATATCTCAAATTTCTCCTTTGATACTGCCTTATTCCTATATAGCTCCCTATCCCTCTCATATATATGCTTCTTTGTGATCACATCACTTTTTGCACCCTCTATATCTGCCTCTATTGAACTTATCCTTTCCTTTATCTGCCTTGGATCAATCCTTGCCACTATCTCCCCTTTCT
>JALVZP010000252.1 GCA_027037575.1 Desulfobacterales bacterium
AGTATGCCTATCATAAAGACTAAACATGATCCCCCTTTTTTTTAGATAGTTATCTCTTTGTCTGCTTCAATGATTGTTTTATATATTTCTTCTCTGGATTTTGCTTCCATTAAATTCTTCCTAAGTCTATTGTCTTTGAGAAGCTTTGCTATCCTTGCAAGTATATGAAGATGTAAAGTAGAAGAATTTTCAGGAGCAACAAGCAGGAAAAAGAGATGTACAGGTTTTTTATCAATTGCCTCAAAATCCACTCCTTTTTTGCTCCTCCCAAACGCAATATAAGGTCTCTTTATCACATCTACCTTTCCATGAGGTATTGCAATCCCCTCTCCTATCCCTGTAGTTCCAAGTTTTTCTCTTTCCAGTAGGATTTTCACAAGCCTCTCCTTCTTTAATAAAGGCTCATGTTTACAGATGACCTCTGAAAGCTCTTCCAATACTCCTATCTTATCCTGCGCCTTTAGCTCAGGGATTATATCCTCTTCCTCTATAATCTCCTCTAATTTCATATCCTTATCCAATCGGTTGAATTAGACCCAAATTTCCATTCTTTTTTTTGTATATAACATTTATCTCATTAGTATTAGAATTCCTGAACACTAAGAAATCCTGATTTGAATAAATAAGCTGCATTGCAGCCTCTTCAGGATCCATAGGCTTTGCTTCCATTTCTTCTGGTTCTATAATGAATTGCTCAGAAGATGCTATTCTCTCTTCCACCTCTGCTGACCTTATCTGCTGCTCCCATGATTCTGTTCTCCTTGATCTAATCTTTTTAAGATATTTTTTTATTTGTTTTTCCAAGGTATCTACTACTTGATCAATAGCAGAATACATATCCTCTGTCTCTTCTACCGCCTTTATTATAGTGCCATTCAGATTAAGTGTAACATCAACCTGATGCCTGAATTTCTCTACACTGATCACCACTCTTGCCTCAGCAGGAAAATCAAAATATCTTTCTAATTTGGAGAGCTTTTCCACTGCATAGTCTCTGACACTATCTATGGGTTCAGTATGACGGAATGTTACTGTAATATTCATAAAATTACCTCCAGATTTATTTTATTCTTCTCTTCTTTGAAGAGGGTATTCCCATCTCCTCCCTATATTTTGCTATAGTCCTTCTTGCAATCTTTATTCCATACTGCTTTTTCAATATATTCTTTATTTCTTCATCACTAAACGGCCTTTTTTTGTCTTCTAAGCTAATAATCTTCTTTATATACTCCCTTACACTCAAAGAAGATATATTTTCACCATTTTTCCCGGAAATAGAGCTACTGAAGAAGAACTTCAATTCAAATATGCCCTGTGGTGTCTGAACATATTTATTCGTAGTCACCCTGCTTACCGTAGATTCACTCATATTTATATCTTCTGCCACATCCTTTAGCACAAGTGGTCTAAGATGACTTATTCCATGTTCCAGAAAATCCCTTTGAAACTTCACTATACTTTTTGTAACTTTATATATTGTCATTTGTCTCTGATATATGCTCTTTATAAGCCAGATTGCTGATTTAAACCTCTCTTTTAAATATTCTCTTTCCTTCTTCCCCAGTCTGTCTTTTTCTTCCAGAAGCCTTTTATAATACGGATTAATGCTTAGTATAGGTATGTCTTCTTGATTTAGAATCACTTCATACTCATCACCTATTTTTACCACATATACATCTGGCACAATATAGATATTTCTTTCATCAAAGAAATCAGAACCTGGTCTTGGATTAAATCCCTTTATTACCTGAACAGCTGCCAATACATCTTCTAAGGTAATTGAAAGCTCTTGAGCAATCTTTTCATATCTTTGATTTTCTATATCCTCCAGATAGTCTGAGATAATCCTCTCTACTATTGTTCCTTCAAGTCCATATATCCTTGCCTGAATTAATAGACATTCCCTGAGATTCCTTGCTCCAACCCCGATAGGATCAAAATTCTGTATAATCTTTAATGTCTCTTCTACTTTGGATGGTGTTGAGCCTGACTCCTTTGCTATTTCCTCTATGGATGCCTCTAAGTACCCGCCTTCATTTATATTTCCTATTATATGAAATCCTATTCTCTTTTTTTCTTCATCCAAACCACTTACATTTAATTGCCATATAAGGTGTGAAAAGAGGTCTTCTTTTTGTGCAGTTGTTGCTTCTAAGGAAGGAAGCTCAATCTT
>JALVZP010000253.1 GCA_027037575.1 Desulfobacterales bacterium
AATTTGGAAATACTCAGGCAGATTATTAAAGGAGACGGAGAATGATCATATTTGATCTTCAGTGTTCTAATGGACACATATTCGAGGGATGGTTTGATAGTGCTGAGGCATTTGAGGAGCAGAACAAAAAAGGCCTTATTTCATGTCCTTATTGTAGTGATACAAATATAAAAAGGGTCTTATCTCCTGTTGCAATAAAGCGTTCTGGAAGAAAAGAGTCAGAAGAAAAGGAAGATCAGAAAAAGGAAGTAGATTATGTAAAGCTTTATAAAGAATTTGTAAGATATATAAAAGAGAATTCAGAAGATGTTGGGCCTAATTTTGCAAAAGAGGCATTAAAGATGCACTATGGTCTTACTAGAAAGAGAAATATCAGAGGATATGCAACAGAAGAGGAAGAAAAGATGCTAAAGGAGGAAGGAATAGAGTTCTTTAAGATCCTGCTTCCAAAAGAGGATGATAAGGATAAGCACTAAGAGATAGCTTATTATTCCTGAAATAATATCATCCATCATAATCCCAATTCCACCTCTTATTTTCTCTAAGTTTTTAATAGGAAATGGCTTAAGGATATCAAGCAGGCGAAAAAAGAAAAAAGCAAGAGCAATATACTTCCATCTAAATGGAAGGAAAAGGCATGATGCAAGCATACCTGCCACTTCATCAATTACCACCTCTCTTGGATCATCTTTTTCAAATATATCTTGTGCATATTCAGAAACAATTGTGCCTATAAGGATTGTAATCAAAATTGCAGATAGCTTCAGAAAAAAGTGCAAATCCTTTAATAAAAAAAGCAGAGGAATGGTTGTTATTGAGGCAAATGTTCCAGGAGCAACTGGCAAAAAACCAATCCCAAAATAAGTAGATAAAATTATTACTAATTTTTTTGTTATCTTGTTTTTAATAGAAATGATCACTCCGGTTTGAATCAAGAAAAGTTTTCACTCTACTTTCTTTATGATACTTACCTATACCCATATAACCCTTCTTTTAATTTTCCCTCTTCAAAAAACAATCTAATCTGTGATTTAATACTTACAGTAAGCTCTTTTTTTTTGTAGTTACAGCCTCCAATATAAAAACCCCTGGGCTGCTGCCTCTTCTTTATCATATATACCCTTAATATCTATTAAAACAGGCCTGTCTCCATTATCCATTAGCTCTTTAAATCTGCTGAAATTGAATTTTTCTATAAATTCTTTATGCCTTACTGCAACTATTACTGCATCGTATGGTTTTTCTTTTTCTATTTCATCTATGAGTTCTATCCCATACTCTTTTTTCACTTCTTCTGGATCTGCGTGTGGGTCATATACATAAACATCTATTCCATATTCCTTTAGCTCATTATAGATATCTATTACTTTGGTGTTTCTTATGTCAGATATGTTTTCTTTAAAGGTAAATCCTAAAATTAAAACCTTGCTTCCATCTACTGCTTTTCCTGCCTGTATCAGTTTTTTTACTGTATTTTCTGCAACAAATTTTCCCATGTAATCGTTTATCCTTCTTCCAGCAAGTATTACTTCTGGATGATAGCCTATAGCTTGAGCTTTAAAAGTCAGATAGTATGGATCTACTCCTATACAGTGTCCTCCAACAAGCCCTGGTTCAAATCTTAAAAAGTTCCATTTTGTTGCTGCAGCCTCTAAGACTGCTTTGGTGTCAAGTCCCATTTTATTGAAAATTATAGAAAGTTCGTTCATAAGAGCTATGTTTAGGTCCCTTTGTGTGTTTTCTATAACCTTGGCTGCCTCAGCAGTTTTTATATCAGGAGCTTTGTGTATTCCGGCAGTAATTACACTGCCATAAAGCCAGGCCAAAAATTTTAAAGTCTCTGGTGTGTCTCCTGAAACTACTTTAATGATTTTGTCTATGGTATGTTCTTTGTCTCCAGGATTTACTCTTTCTGGTGAATATCCTACCCAAAAGTCTTTTTTCCATTTTAGTCCGCTTTCTTTTTCTAAAATTGGAATGCATTCTTCTTCTGTAAGTCCTGGATATACTGTGGATTCATAGATGATTGTGGATCCTTTCTTCATGTATTTTCCTACTGTTTTTGTGGCTGATTTTATTGGTCCAAGATCTGGTATGTTGTGCTTGTCTATTGGTGTTGGAACTGTGATTATTATTACTTTGGCTTCGGATATCTTTTCGGGCTTGTC
>JALVZP010000254.1 GCA_027037575.1 Desulfobacterales bacterium
CCTGTTTCTGTTGTTCCTGCAATACCTACAATTGCAATAATCTTTGCCCTTTTTCTCTTTTTACCCTCAGTAAGTAGCCTGACCTTTCTTCTAAGCTTCTTTATATCTATCCTGTTCTTATCATCTACGGGAATAAGGACAACATTTTCTTCACCTATTCCCAATATATTTGCTGCCTTCTTAATGGAGTAATGTCCTCTTACAGACACAATTATAACTGCCCGGGAATAACCATAGTGTTTTAAGGCCTCTTTCATACCAACCACCCTTGCTCCAGGAAAATCACCATCAGGAGGAAATGCCTTTTCTCTTGCAACCAATAGTGCAGTAAGGTTTCCTATGGTCCCATCAGACGTTACATTTCCAAGAGCCACCTTGGGATTCTGGATATTCTTTTTATAAAATGGTTCTCTTCTCTTAAAAACTAATCTATGAAGCCATGCTATAAATTCTCTTTCTACAAAGCTGGATGCCTTTGCTGTCTCTATCTTTACCTGATTCTGATTAAGGGCAGCAATGATCATCTCTAAGAGTATCATGAAGTATGGTATTGCACTAACCATATGGCCTATATAATATGGACTTCCTACCTTTACTGAATGCTTTATTATCTTTTCCTTTATCTCTTTTAGAACATCCTTTATAAGCTGTGGTTTCTCAGGAAGGGATGTCTCATTGAATATTTTGCTAAGTTCTGGAAGGGAGATGCTACTATGTATTCCTCCCTTTTCCTGGAAAAAGTCATGAATCATCTCAAGGAGTTCATAACCAAATTCTACAAACTTATCCGCAGAATTAGGCATTATAAATAGCTTCCTTAATTTTTCCATTGCTGCCTTTTCTCCTTTCATAAAGACAACATCCTTTCTACAGCAGTTATTGCTCTTTTTCTTATATGATCTGGCACCCTTACTTCTGGCTCAAGGGTCTCAAGTGCCCTTATTATATCTAATAGACCTGTCTTTTTCATATCAGGGCATATCATATCTGGATCTGCAGGGATAAACTCTTTATCAGGACATGCCTTTTTTAATGGATGAAGTATCCCTATCTCAGTAGCTATTATAAATTTTTTGTGCTTTGACTCCCTTGCGTATCTTATCATACCTGATGTGCTTTTTATCTCATCTGCCAATCTTAAGACCCCCATCCTGCATTCTGGATGTGCAATAAAGAGTGCATCTGGATGCTCTTCCTTTACCTTCTTCACCTGTTCCACTGTAAGGCTGTCATGTATAGGGCAATATCCATCCCACCAGGATATATCCTTCCTCTTAGAATATTCCTTTGCATATCTTGCCAGGTTTCTGTCAGGTGTCATAAATATAGGCTGTGACGGATCAATTGAATCCACTACCCTTAGCACATTTGCAGATGTGCAGCATATATCACTTTCTGCCTTTACCTCCGCAGTCGTATTCACATAGCTTACTACTACAGCAGAAGGCATCTCTTTCTTCTTTTCTGAAAGCTGCTTGGCATTTATCATGTCTGCCATTGCGCATCCTGCATTCTTTACTGGAAGTATTACCTTTTTGTCTGGACAAAGTATTGATGCAGTCTCTGCCATAAAATGGACACCACAGAATATAATGACATCTGCATCTGTCTTGGATGCCTTTATAGAAAGCTCTAAGGAATCTCCACAAAGATCTGCCACATCCTGAACCTCTGGCCTCTGATAGTTATGAGCCAGAAGGATTGCATTCCTCTTCTTTAAGAGCCTTCTTATCTCTGATTGGAGCTTCTTTACCTGGTTCATTGATTCTATTTTAATCTATTTTGAAGACGGCTTAAATACTAAAAAAACATAATGAAATAAGTCAACAAAAAAGTCTATGGGATTCCCCTTGATTTTATCTCAAATATGGCCCTTTTTACCTTCTCTTCCATATCCTCTTCCCTATTTGCCAAAGCCTTTTTTGCCTCCTCTATGATATTTTCAAGTTCAAGATCATATCTTCCTGTGCTTTTTAGATAATCCACATAGCCATTGTATAGATACCTATTTAGCTCCCAGCTTAATCTCCTATAAGGAGGCAAGGACTTATACCACATAATCTTTCGTAGGAGTTCATTCTTTATTCGGGATAGCCTATCCTTTACATTGAAAAGCACATTTGTAAGCTGAAGTGTCTCAAATATACAATCAAACCTTATTCC
>JALVZP010000255.1 GCA_027037575.1 Desulfobacterales bacterium
TTTCATATGATTATAATCCAATAAGTAGTGACTCTTCTGGATGTTCCCAGGCTGGTGGATCAATTAACTTTTCATATTATAATTATCCAGTGGCTATTTTTTTTGATACTGATAAAAATGGAATTCCTGACTTAGATAATAACTTCTGTATCTGGCAGCATATGATCTCTGGAACTTACAGTGGTTCTACCTCTGACACATGGGAGGCATATCTCTTATTAAGTAAAGATGAATGGATGGCAGTATTTGATGGAAACAGGTGGACAGATAATCAGCTAAAAGCAGATGTCCATGGAGCATGGGTAAGCTGGGATCAGGCAGTTACAGGAGTAAGTGGAGGAAAGCTTTTAGGGACATTTGATCCTGATACAATGAGCTGGCAGGCAATTGCACAGGAAGTAAGAATAGAGACAAAGAGATTCTTACAGATGGTCCAAAATGGAGAAACAGACAAACTTCAGAAACTAAATATACCATGCTTTGAAATAGGAAAAACTACTCTTACTGGCTCTGGAGGAAATATTACCAGTGTTACCATGCAAGATGTCACATTCTTTGCAAATCAAGCAGGAGGAGTGCCAAAGATCTGGGCTACAGGAAATGTATATGGCTCATTCAGTGGTAATCCATTAGGAAGCACTGCTTATCTAAACAGTCAATCAGGTGATACAGCACAATTTACAAATGTCCAGTTTCAAATGAACTATTGGAATACAGATAAATCAACCTGGGGAGCAAAAATAAGTGGGAACAATGGGACAATAGGTTCATATACAGGTATGAATATGAAAGGTGTTGCTGCAGGAAACTTTGATAGCAGCTCCTTTTTTGGCACAGCAGCAGGAATAGTTCGTCCTGCATCATCAGGTGGTGGATTATCAGATTAGATTATGGAAGGGATATATTTAGCCATAAGTGTTATTGCCATATACAGTATATTTGGCCCACTTGTCCTTATTGGCCTGTATGTGCTTTTTGACAAATTCATTGAAAGAAATCCAGTATTTGAAGAGGAAAAGAAAAACCCTGATCCTTACCTCCTTACAGAGGCAGACATAAAGAGAATTTTAAGGAAAAAGAGGAGAAATGAGAGAATACTTAAGAAGGTGTAAAAAATACTTTGTATTTTCAGCCCTTCTGAGCTGCTTTATCAACCTGTTAGGTCTTACCTTTACATTTTACATGTATAGCACCTATGACCTTATCTGCACAAGCTTTAGCAAAGATACACTATCCACAATAACGATAATGGCCGTATATGCCATATTCATGTTTTGTCTCTTCCTATATGTAAGACATAGGCTTCTTTCCTTAATAGGACTTAACTTAGACAGATCCCTTTCAGATAACTCCCTCAATATAATGTTAAAAAGTGCATCCCTTCCCGTAGCAAACTTTTACAGGAGAGGAATCCAGGATCTTCAGACAATCAGAGACTACTTTTCCAATCAGGGAATGACAGCAATATTTGATATTCCCTGGAGTCCCTTCTATCTCATAATAGTATTTTGCATACACAAAATCCTTGGAATTGCCACTCTAATTGCTACATTAATAATAGTCGTTCTTTCTATCTTGCAGGAAAAGCTATGTCAGGACCTCATCATATCAGCAAACAGGATACATTTCAGGAACTCCCTATTTGAAGACTCCATCTACAGAAACTCTGAAGCTGTCCTTTCTATGTCCATGGTAAATCCTGTGATATCAAAGTGGAAGAAAAAGGATGGAGAGGTTGTTCTGAGGCAGGGGATAGCAAGCAATAGATCTTCTGTTATTCAGGCACTTTTTAAGGGACTCCAGATACTCCTTCCTGTAGCGATATTTGGACTTGGTGCATACTTTGTTATAAAAAGGGAGATTACACCAGGATTTATCATCTTTGCGTCCATACTTGAATCTCAGACAACAAGGCCATTTATGGAGCTTATGCACTCCTACAAGCAGACAATAGCTGCATGGGAAGCTTATGACAGGCTTTCCAAGGCATACTACCTTTGGGAAAAATATAATAAAAAGAAGAAAAATACTCTACAGATTCCAAGACCAGAGGGAAATATATGGGTTCAGAATGTATACTTTGGTTTTCAGGGAAAGATGATCCTCAAAAACATATCCTTCTTCCTGAAAAAGGGAGAATTTCTGGGAATTATTGGCCC
>JALVZP010000256.1 GCA_027037575.1 Desulfobacterales bacterium
ATTTTGATGAGGTAATACATGAGCATACAGATACAGGCCATAAGGGACTTTTTCTTACAAAAAGCAGGATGATAAATATTGGTAGAATTTGTGGATTTTCTGATACATATGTAGAGAGGATTGATGTCCCCTTTATCTTCTTTTCAGAAGAGGAGATAGGATACTTTTATCAGAAGGTCCATGCCTTAAATCAGACACAGGAAGAGGTTTTAAATGACATAAAAAGATACATGGGTATAAAAAAAGAGGGTGACAGATACATTGTTCCTATGGCCTATGTATATGCAAGATATGTAAAGTAGGGGAAGAATATGATCTTAGCAGAGCCATATAGGATAAAGGTAGTTGAACCAATAAAGATGACAACAAAGAAGCAGAGAAAAAAGATCTTGGAGGAGGCAGGATATAACCTCTTCTTAGTTAAGGCAGAAGACATATACATAGACCTTCTTACAGATAGCGGAACCAGTGCTATGTCCCATTATCAGTGGGCAGGGCTAATGATAGGAGATGAGTCATATGCAGGATGTAGAAACTTCTTTCATCTAAAAGAGACAGTAAAGGAGCTTTTTGGATTTGACCACTTTGTTCCAACTCATCAGGGAAGACCTGCAGAAAATATCCTCTTTATGCTTACAATAAGGCCTGGAGACTATGTTCCAAACAATATGCACTTTGACTCTACAAGGGCACATGTAATAGATAAGGGAGGAGTTCCAGTAGATCTTGTAATTGAGGATGCATATGACATAGAAAAGGAGCATCCATTTAAGGGAAATATGGATGTGAATAAGCTGGAGGATTTTATAAAGAAGGTAGGAAGAGATAAGATCCCTTTAGTAATGCTTACACTTACAAATAATACAGGTGGCGGACAGCCTGTATCAATGAAGAATATAAAGGAGGTAAAGTCTGTCTGTGAAAGATATGGAATGCCACTTTTCTTTGATGCTGCAAGGTTTGCAGAAAATGCATATTTTATAAAGGAAAGGGAAGAAGGATATAAGGATAAGAGTGTAAGAGAGATAGTCTATGAAATGATGAGCTATGCAGATGGATTCACTATGTCTTGTAAAAAGGATGGACTTGTTAATATTGGTGGAATACTTGCAATGAGGGATGAAAAGCTATTTGAAAGGGCAAAGCAGCTACTTATCCTTATGGAGGGATTTCCTACCTATGGAGGGCTTGCAGGAAGGGATCTTGAAGCACTTAGTATAGGGCTCAGGGAAGTTCTGGATGAGGCATATCTTAGGTGGAGGGTTGGACAAGTAAGGTATCTGGGAGAGAAGTTAAGAAAGGAAGGTATCCCAATAGTCCTTCCCATAGGAGGACATGCAGTATATATAGACATAAAGAGGTTTTTACCACACATCCCACAGAGCCAGTTTCCAGATAATGCATTTGCAACAAGCCTCTATCTTGAAGCAGGGATAAGGACTGCTGCCCTTGGAAGCACTGCATTTGCAGAAAAGGATAAAGAGACAGGGAAGGTCAAATATCCCAAGCTTGAACTTGTAAGGCTTACTATTCCAAGGAGGGTATATACGAATAGCCATATGGATTATGTGGCAGAGGCAGTAATAAGGCTCTATAAGGAAAGAGATAAGATAAAGGGGCTTAGGATAGTATATGAGCCAGAGATAATGAGACATTTTTCTGCAAGATTTGAGCCCATAGGATAAGGAAATGGAATTTCATCCATCTTATAAAGAATTCAGGTCAATAGCAAAGAAGGGATGTATTATACCTGTATACAGGGAGTTTTTAGGAGACATAGAGACACCTGTTTCTGCCTATTTCAAGATAAAGGAAAAAGACTACTCTTATCTTCTTGAAAGTGCAGAGCTCGGAGAGGAGGGAAGATATAGCTTTATCGGATATAGTCCATATCTCATTGTAAAGGCATATGATAGGGAGATTCATATTGAAAGGAATGGAAAGAAAAAGATAATTGGTCATCCAGGAAACCCATTTGATATACTTAAAAGGCTTTTTAAAGAATTTCATCTCATGAGTATGCCAGAATTTTCTCCATTTCAAGGGGGATTTGTCGGATATGTAAACTATGACCTTATCAGGAGATGGGAAAGACTTCCCATGCTTTCTGCACTATCTGAGGATGTTCCGGAGTTTATATTTGTGATTTCAAAAAGGCT
>JALVZP010000257.1:0-995 GCA_027037575.1 Desulfobacterales bacterium
ACTAATTGAGATATATAGGGATAGGCTAAGGGAGAATCTGGAAAGATTGCTTAAAGGTCAGGAGATAGATCAGGATCGGCTTATGCAAGAGATTGCATTTCTTGCAGAAAGATCGGATATTACAGAGGAAATAGTAAGACTTGAAAGCCATATTTCTCAATTCTTTTCCTCCTTAGAAAAGGAAGAGCCTGTTGGAAGAAGATTGGATTTCCTTATCCAGGAAATGAATAGGGAGACAAATACTATTGGTGCAAAATCCCAGGATGTTGAAATATCAAGACTTGTTGTGGATATAAAATCAGAGATTGAAAAGATAAGGGAGCAGGTGCAAAATATAGAATAAAATTTTTTCTGTAAGGAGTAAGAGTTATGCCAAAGATGGTAAATATAGGATTTGGAAATTCTGTTGCATCAGACAGAGTAATTGCAGTGGTATCCCCAAATGGTGCTCCTATTAAAAGACTAAGGGATGAGGCAAAGGCAGAAAAGAGGCTCATTGATGCAACACAGGGGAGAAAGACAAGGTCAGTAATAATAACAGATAGCAATCATGTGATTCTTTCTGCTATTCAGTCTGAAACCCTTGCCCAAAGGTTTGATCCAGATTCAAAATATGAAAGATCAAAGTAAAGGAAGTCATCTATTTGTGATCTCTGGCCCTTCTGGTGTAGGGAAAAATACCATAATAAGAGAGATAATGAATAGAGTGGATGGGCTTTCCTATTCTGTTTCTCATACAACAAGGCCTCCAAGAAAAGGTGAAGTGAATGGAAGAGATTATTACTTTGTAGATGAAGAGACATTTAAAAAGATGATAGAAAACGGAGAATTTGTGGAATGGGCAAAGGTCTATTCAGACTATTATGGAACTTCGTTTTTTAGTATTAGAGAAAAGCTAAGTCAGGGAAAGGATGTGATCCTGGACTTGGATGTTCAGGGAGGAATGAATATAAAAAGATATTTTAAAAATAGCACACTTATCTTTGTTCTTCCTC
>JALVZP010000257.1:1005-2159 GCA_027037575.1 Desulfobacterales bacterium
GTAAAAGAGACAGAGGCAATAATAATTTCTGAAAGATGCAAAAAAGAGAAAAGGATTGGTCTTATAAATGAATTTTTAAGGAGATTGAAATGAAAAGCTTTGAATATGAGCTGGGATTTATAGGTTCAGGAAATATGGCAACTGCCCTTATTAGAGGAATTTTAAATAGTGATCTTTATAAGAAAGACAAAATCATTGCATCTGATAAGAGTAAAGAGGCAAGGGATAGAGTCAAAAAGGAGTTTGGCATAAAGGTATGTGAATCCAATATAGAGGTTGTGAAAAAAGCAAAAGTAATACTTCTTTGTGTAAAGCCACAAAATATGAAAGAGGTCCTTGATGAGATAAAGGATGAGATAGAAAGTGATCAACTAATTATCTCCATAGCTGCGGGGGTCCCTATAAGTGCGATAGTAAGAAGTATTGGAAAAGAGATTCCTGTTGTCAGGGTAATGCCAAATACAGCCTCATTTGTTCAAAAAGGGATGGCAGGGATATCTTATGGCCCTAAGATAAGGAGGGATCATATAAATATTGCACTTGATATATTCAATTCTGTTGGAGAGACCATAATTGTAAGAGAGGATCTAATGGATCTTATTACTGCTGTTTCTGGAAGCGGACCAGGCTTTATATTCAGGATAATGGAGCACATAGTAGATGCTGCTATAAGGCTTGGTCTTAAGGGAGAAGATGCAAAAAGGCTTGTTATCCAGACATTCTTAGGGGCATCCTTTCTTTCAAAGGAATCAAATAAGCCTTTATCTGAGCTAAGGAGGATGGTTACATCTCCTGGTGGAACAACAGAGGCAGGCCTTTCTGTGTTTGAAAAAATGGGTTTGGGCGATATTATTTATGAGGCAATAGATGCTGCCTATAGAAGATCAATAGAGATAAAAAAGCAATGGGAGAGATAAAATGATAGAAGACAAAGTAAGAGTAATGATTGTGGTTCATGAAAAAGAAGAGATGGAGCTTTATTCAAAGCTCCTTTCCACATTGGAAGAGATTGAAATAGATAAGGCCTCAACTGCAAAGGAGGCCCTTGAAAAGATAAAGAAGTATCCACCCGATATAATTCTGGTGGACATAAATATCCCTGATATGAGTGGAATAGATGTCTGCAAAAAACTGAAGATAGATCCTAAATCAGA
>JALVZP010000258.1 GCA_027037575.1 Desulfobacterales bacterium
ATGATTAAAAAAATCCAAGAATATTTCACATGTTTTCCTCAATTCATAAAAATAGAATCCATTTTTTAATTTGCTCATTATAGGAATGGAGATAAAGGGGATAGGAGTAACAGGAATAGTCCTATTTATTTGCCTTGTCAAATCAAATGCCAGATTCATCAATTGATCATTTTTTGATTTAGAAGCTTCAATATACTCCTTTAATGAAATAGGCTCAGAAAACCTTACATATATACTTCCAAATCTTTTTCTCAATATATCTATAGATTTTATGATCTGCTTAAAGCTTTCTGGTTCTTTCTCCTTCCCCTTCATTTCATTTATTAAAGAGTTTTCTTCCACAACAGTATCATATGTAATAGAAGCAGGAATAAATGTAATGTCTTTACAGTATCCCTCTTTCCATGCATTTAGAAGGATTGAAAGAAAACCTGTTTTTGGAAATTCTAACTTCCCACTTCTACTTCTTCCACCCTCTATAAAAAATTCTATGGGATAGCCTTCCTGAAGGAGGTTCTTTATATAGCTTTCAAAGACCAGGGTATATAGTTTTGCACCTTTGAAGGATCTTCTAATAAAGAATGCCCCACATTTTCTAAATATATATCCTATAGGCCAAAATGAAAGATTTTTACCTGCAGCAATCCTTGGAGGGTGTATATGGTTTTCAAATAAAAGATAATTTATAATAAGATAGTCTATATGGCTTTTATGAGAAAGCACATATACCACTGGGTTGCCTCTTTTTATACTCCTTCTTATTAAACTGAATACATTTTCAGGAACATCAATTCCTTGAAAGCTTCTTTTCCAAAACCATGTTAAAAATATATAAAATAAAAATACCCACCCTATGCTAAAATCTGCTGCTATTTCTTCAAAGTAAGATTCTGCCTGTTTCCTCAGTTCTTTTATCTTTTCTTCATTTCCTCTTGCCATTGCCTTTATTGTTTTGTCAACTTTTAGGTCACTTAGCACCCTCTCTTTTATCTCTTCCCTTGGCTTCATAATAGGCCCTAAAACAGCCCTCTTCTGCTTTTCTATTATTTCTAAAAGTCTCTGCTTTAGATGATAAGGGTCTTCTTTACAATTTCTTAAATCTATAGGATCTCCCATATCAATAAATGCTTTTCTCTTCTTCTTTAAAATCAGGTCAAGTTTTGTAAACAATCCAGCTTTATCTCTTGGGGAAGAGATTATCTTCCATATTCCAGAATAGACCTTTTCTGGACTATTTTTATAAAATATGAAAGTTGGAATAATATAAATTGGAAAATCAATTCTTTTTTGTAGCTCTAATAAGTGTTTTAATAAAGTCTTACCTGATTTCAGGATAGAGAATATTCCTGGAATCCTTTCTTTTATAATAGTTTCATAAAATTCCATATGAAGTGAGGGAAATCGCTTATTTTTTAAAACATGATTTAAATAATAGCTTCCTATCTTAAGGATATCTTCAATTGGAAGATAAGGAATAACACTCATGTCAAAAAAAATCTTTGGGTAAGGAACTCCGACTCTACAAAAAAAACTGCTATATATCAAAAAATCAAAATGGGATGGATATTTTGTAGCAAATATGATAGCTCCTTTCTTCGAAATAGATCTGATTAAATTCAATGAATCCTTTTCTATATAGATCTTCTTTATAATTGAATTTAGAATCTTTCGTTCAAATTTTCCCAATCTTTCAGGGAGAAGGCAAGGAAGATGATATTGCTTATCCATGCTCTTTTCCTACAAAGAACTTTATTTCCTCAATAGAATCTCTTCCTAATCTTTTATTAAGTTTTTCCTTTATCTCTGGCGCCCTATACCTAAGTTCCTGCATCCATATAGGAGATGAGACATGAATAGCAAGAACTTTATTTCTTATCCAGGCAGGGCGGGCATGGGTTGCAATATAATCTCCCACTACTTCTTTCCACACCTTCCATATTTCTCCATCTTCCAAATTAAAGGGAAGTGTTTGATTTATGGCCTTTAGAATATCCTTTAAGGAAGAAAAATCTTTCATGGGCATTATTTTTCAGAACTGAGGACAGCAACAAATGCGCTTTGTGGTATATTAACAGAACCTATCATCTTCATCCTTTTTTTCCCTCTCTTCTGCTTTTCAAGCAGCTTCCTCTTCCTTGTTACGTCT
>JALVZP010000259.1 GCA_027037575.1 Desulfobacterales bacterium
CAAGTATCCCATGACTGAGGGTAATGAGAAAGAAGATTGTTTCATAATAAAACCATCTTTGGGCAAATAATTTAACATTAGGAAGACCGAAATAGATTAAGATATTGCTTAGCAAGAATGCAAAGAAGATGGAATGAAAAAAGCCCCTATGTCCAAAGAGGCTCTTATATGGTATTCCAAATAAAAAAGAAAGACCATCTATATCAGGAAAGGAAGATGCCAAGACAGACATCCATATAAGAGATCCTTGATGATTCCTTGTGGATATAGCAGCTCCTATTGCAAGACCGATTACTGCATGGGATATTAGAGATGGCAAAATGCTCTCCTATATTACCTTATTCAGTGGATACTCAATTATATCCTGTGCACCTGCCTTAATCAGCTTTGGTATAAGGTCTCTAACCTGTTTTGAATCTACAACTGCCTCTACAGAGAGCCAGTCAGATTCATAAAGTGTTGCTACTGTAGGTGCCCTCAGGCTTGGGAGTATTTTTATTACCTTTTCTGCATTTTCTTTTGAAACATTCATCTTAAGTCCAACCATCCTTTCTGCACGAAGTGCACCTTTAAGGAGAAGGGCAATCTGCTCTATCTTTGCCCTTTTCCAGGGATCCTTCCAGGACTCTTTATTTGCAATAAGCTGTGGATTTGTCTTCATAAACTCATATATGATCTTAAGTCCATGTGCCTTAATAGTGCTTCCTGTCTCTGTTACCTCAACAATTGCATCTACAAGCCCAGATGCAACCTTTGCCTCTGTTGCTCCCCAAGAAAATTCTACATCTACATCAATGTTTCTTTCCTTAAAGAACCTCTTTGTAAATCTTACAAGCTCTGTTGCTATCTTCTTCCCTCTGAGGTCTTCAAGGCTCTTTATGTCTGAATCTGCCCTTACTGCAAGAACCCATCTTGCAGGTTTATTGCTCCTTTTAGAATAGATAAGATCTTCAACCACAACCACATCAGATTCATTCTCCTCTATCCAGTCCCTTCCAGTAATTCCTGCATCAAGGGTTCCATTTTCCACATATCTGGACATCTCCTGTGCCCTGCAGATGCTGCACTCTATCTCATCATCATCTATATCTGGAAAATAGCTCCTGTCATTTACATTTATCTTCCATCCAGACTTTTCAAAGAGCTTTATTGTTGCATCCTGAAGACTTCCTTTTGGTATTCCAAGCTTTAACTTCCTCATTTTTTATACACCTCTTCTGGATCAAATATTTTTTTTCCAACAATCTCAATTGTTCCATCCTCCTTAATCCTTCTATAAAAGCAGGTATCATATCCTGTATGGCAGGCTGCCCCTCCTATCTGCTCTACCTGAAACAGCACAGTATCATTATCGCAGTCCACATATATTGCCTTTATCTTCTGGACATTACCTGATGTCCCACCCTTATGCCAAAGCTCATTTCTGGATCTGCTCCAAAAATGTGTTTCTCCTGTTTCAAGGCTCTTTTTCCATGCCTCCTCATTTATGTATGCAAGCATAAGCACCTTTCCAGTCTTATAGTCCTGGACAATTGCTGGAATAAGGCCATTTCCTTTAGAAAAATCAAGCTTTACCATAGCATACCCTCTCCCATGTCTCCCAAAATTCTGGAAATGACTTCTTTACACATTCTGCTCCTTTTATCCTTATTCCCTCTACTCTTAAGCCTGCAATTGCAAAGCTCATTGCGATTCTATGATCATTATATGTTTCTATCTCTGCTCCATAAAGATTATTTCCACCATCTCCCTCTATAACAATTCCATCCTCTATTTCCTTTGCCTTTCCACCAATCTTTTTTATCTCATTTACTATTGCCCTTATCCTGTCAGTTTCCTTTCCCCTTAGATGAGCTACATTCCTTATAACTGTCTCTCCCTTTGCAAATAGAGCTAATACTGCAAGTGTTGGAACCTGATCAGGCATATCATTCATATCCACCTTAACAGGCATAAGCTCTGCTGGCCCCCTTACTGTAAGCCCTATTATGTCTCTTTCCCAATAGCATCCCATCCTCTTTAAGACATCCAGAAATCCAATATCAGGCTGCTTTGAATTTGGATATACATTTACTACACTCATCTTTCCAGCAGTTGCTGCAGCTGCTGCCCAAAAATAGCATGCACTTGATGCATCTCCTTCTACTGTAATGTCCTTTGCCCTGTATGGCTGTGGAGGAATCCTGAATAGCCTGAGATCCTCACTTGCCCCATAATTTATCCCAAATCTCTTCATCATTTCAAGTGTAAGGAGTATATAGGGCTTTGAATATGGAGGCTCCTTTATTGCAAGCTCCATTCCATACTTTAAACATGGCCCTACAATAAGAAGGGATGAAACATATTGGCTACTTGGTGCCTTTGGCATGAGAAATAGGCCACCTACCATTGGACCTTTTATTATAACTGGAAGATGCCACTCCTTTTCCAGAAATTTCACCTCTACTGCAGCCTCCATCAGTGTCTTTAAGAGATCCTGCATAGGTCTTTCCTTTAGCCTTTCATCTCCTGTTATAAGCACCTCCTTTTTTGCGAGTGCAGAAAATGCACATAAAAATCTTGCAGTCGTTCCAGAATTTCCAACATATATCTCTGTTCTTTCATTTGGAGGATCTAATCTTCCATTTACTCCCTTAACATGTATTACGCCTTTTTCCTCTTCCCATATCTCTATTCCGAGCTTCTTTAGTGCCTCCATTGTATAGATTGTATCCTCTGAATATAGGACATCCCTTATTGTGCTTGTCCCCATTGCAAGTGAGGAGATAAAAAGAAGCCTATGCGTAATGCTCTTTGATCCAGGGACATATACTGCTCCATCTACTTGTGAAACAGGTCTAATCTCCTTTATCATACCCTTTTCTCCTTAAGATATGAGATCACTGTATCCCTCATAAGCTCTACTGGTGCATCCCTTCCTGTCCAGAGCTCAAACTGTTTTGCACCTTGATAAACGAACATATCAACTCCTGAAATCACATTGCATCCTCTTTCTTTTGCAATCTTTAAAAATTTTGTCTCCATAGGGTTATATACGATATCCATCACAACTGTTCCTTCCTTAAGGATCTTATCTGATACTGGTATTTCATCTACATTTGGATACATCCCAACAGGTGTTGTTTGAATAATAATGTCAAATCTTCTTTCTGGTATCTGGGAAAGAAGAAAGAATTCTGCTTTCACATCCTTTGAAAGCCTTTCCCCCCTTTCCCTGCTCCTGTTTGCAATAAATAGATTTGCCCCCTCTTCCTTTAGTGCAAATGCTATTGCCCTTGCTGCACCACCTGCTCCAATTATAAGCACATCCTTTCCTTGCACTTCTGTCCTTTCCTTTATTGCCCTGATTGCTCCATATGCATCTGTATTATATCCTATTATCCTTCCATCCCTGTTTACCAATGTATTCACTGCACCTATTTTTCTTGCAATCGGATCAATCTCATCCAGGTATTTGCATATGCTTTCCTTATGAGGAATAGTAACACTTAGACCCTTTATTGAAAGTGCCTTCATCCCTGAGACAACACCTTCTACAAACCTGCAAGGAAAATAAAGATATATTGCATTTATCCCTTTTTCCTCAAATGCCCTATTGTGCATAATTGGGCTTAGGCTATGTGAAAGGGGATATCCTATTATACCAAATACTATAGTATCTGGATCAATCCTCACCTCTTATCTCCTTCCAGATAGATCTCAGTTTACCTGCATCTATCTGACCTGGTGCTGCCTTTTCATCTTCTGTAAGTGCTGCGTATGTCCATGGGCTTCCAAAGATTGGACACATAATTCTACTTATCCTTCCAAACTCTCCCATTGCAAAGGAGATGAGTTTATAACCCATTTTCTTATATTTTTCCACAAGATTTAGATAGATAAGATTCTCATTCCAGGATGCTGCATATCCAATAAGCTTTCCTATATCTGCACCTGTATCAAATATCCTTTTTGCATACTCACTAAGAGTTTCCTCTCTCTCTGGCTTAAAAAAATGCTTTGAGACGATTATCTTTGTCCTATTCTTGTTCTTTATTATCTCATCCCTGAGCACTTTATCCATCTCATATTCTATATCCACATAATCTGCTCCAAGCTCAATTGCCTCTTTTAATACTTCTACTCTTTCCTGATCCTTTACTCCTTTTCTTAAACCACCTTCTTCTGGCATCCTGTATGTAATCAGAATTGGTATATTTTTTTCTTTAAGGATCCTCTTTAGATCAAACTTTTCCATAGAATCTATCCTTACTTCTGCTATATCTGCAACTTCCTTTGCCTTATCTATCTTAAAAATAACCTCTTCTGTATCCCTTCCCAAGATAGATACACATATCTTCCAGCTCATGGTATTTCTACCTCTCCTTCTGAGATGGATCTTGGAAATACAGGGATCCTTTTTCCCTCCTTCCATTGAAAAAGGCATCCTATAGCTGCCTTTTTTGGATCATATCCGAATATAAGCTGATGATCCTTTGAAAACCTTATTCTTCCAACAACTCCATACATATCTGTCCTTTCCAGCTCCTCTACTACCTTATCTGGATCCTTTGTCCCTGCCCTTTCCATTGCATTTACAAGGACATATACTGCATCATATGAGCATCCAGCCCCATGACAGCTAAGCCTTTTTCTTGCATCCTTTCCAAAAAATTTCTCATACTTCCTGTGAAACTCCACAGATTTAGGAATCTGTCTTATAGGTATTGGACCTGGTTCAAGTACAAATAGAACCATATTCTCTACTGCACCATTTGTAGAATCCCATGCATATTCAGGTGTAGCAGGGCTTATTATTCCAGTAAGAAGGGCATTTATATGCATAGAATGAAACTGTTTTACAAGTATTAGGGAATTTGGCATATCAAAGAATCCTAAGACAACCTTTACACCCTTAAGCCTTATCTTAAAAAGGGATGAGGAAAAGTCCCTGCTTTCCATTGGATATATGTCAAGTCCTTCAAGATCCCATCCATTCTTCTTAAACCATCCCTTTATCGCATTTCCTGTCTCCCTTGTCCAAAGCACATCCTGAACAAGGATATATGCCTTTTTTGGGATATTCTTTTCTTCTGCCAGGTATTTCAGGAAGCTTGTAAAATAGGAAACTACATACCTTGCATCTATGCTAAGCCTAAACATGTATTTATATCTCTGGTAATTGCTCCTTAGCTTTCTTTCAAAATCAGGAGTAAGTGCAATAGTACATATATACGGGATCTTATACTTTGCTATAAGATCCATTGATGCAAGAAGAACTTCAGACCTGCTTGCTCCAACAACAATTGCATCTGGCTTCTTTTCCAGAATAAGCTTTTCTACTGCCATAAGAGCATCATATACAGGAACTCCTGCCTCTGCTCCCCTTGTATCTATTGCATATGCCTTTAAGGGATGATAACCATCTTTTAGCTTTACCCCTCCTTTCTCATTTATCTCATGAACAGCAAGCTGAACAGCTCTCCATGCATCTCTTCCTTCAATTGTTCCAAGACCTGTAGGAACACCTATGACAATAGGAGGAAGCTCCTTTGCATATAGGCTTTGTAGAAAGAGGAAAAATATCAGGAAGAAAAATTTACTTCTTTCCCATACCAAATACATCTGACTGCTCCAATTGTTATATTTTAAATTTTGAAGATAGAATTGAACAAATATCCTATTAAGTAAAACAGTTATTTGTCAATAAAAACAGCCCAAGGTATTACTGAAGCAGGCCTTTTAAATATTTAAAAGAAATAAACAGTAAGACACATCCCAGAATGGTCTTTATTGCCCTCTCTGGAATATATCTTTGCATGGAAGCTCCTAAGTATATTCCAAAAAGACCTCCTATTCCAAATAAAGAACCAAGCATCCAATCAGGCATTGCATTAATTCCCGTTTTATAAGAGAAGAATGCATAGATAGATGCTGCAATTATAGAGTTCATCCAGGTGGTAAAAAATGCTGCTCCAGATACAAGATATGATGGAAGATTAAGGATAGACATACAGAATGGAGCAAGTATTGCCCCTCCTCCAATACCATATGCAGTTCCAATAATGCTTACAAAAAAGGAGGTAATTATTAAAAAGATGGAAGAATATTCATAAGTCCCATTACTTGTATATATCTCAGATCTAATTAATCCCAAGCTTTCTCCTCTTATGTGTATAATCCTCCCTCTTTGGTCATGAGCTTCTTCTTTTTTGGAAATAGCACTGTGAAAGACTTTTATACCAAGAGCCCCAAGAACACATCCAACAAAAGACTTAAATTTATAGGGATCAAGTAAAAGGTTTGTCCTTACATGGTATCCGATCAATATACCAGGTATTGTTCCTAACATGATATTGAATATCAGTGTCCAGGAGATCTGTTTGTTTTTTATATACCTGTATATTCCGGATGGTATAGAGATAATGTTATAAATAAAGTTTGTTGCTGTAACACCAGGGCTTGTATATCCAAATATGCTTATCTGAATAGGAAGCAGGATAAAGGCACCTGAGACCCCACCTGTAGAGACAAAAGAGGATATAAGAAACATTATAAGGGGAGGAAGGAAAATATAAGTTTTTACTCCTGAAATAGGAAAGTGATATATAAAATGCTCCATTAACTTTTACCCCATCCCCTTAAAGGAACAGCTAAACTCAGATATCTATTTCCTTCACCAAACATGAGTCTTTTATCTACCATCATCTTTAAGAAAGGAAGAAGCTTTAAATGATCAAGGCCTAAAAAATGATCTAATATTTCTGAAACAGACTTGTTTTTCTGGCAAAACAGATAAATAGAGCGAGAAAGGCCCTTTAGTTTATGAATCATATTTTTTTCCTTTGATATTCTTTGCCTTATAATTAAAAAATTTCCTCCATCTTGATAGCCAAGTATTGGTTCATCTTTTGGCAAACTATGCATATCCATATAATATTTTGTCCAATAACTTACCTTTTTCCTAACAGGATCCCATAGTCTTTTTTGCTCTCTTATTTTTCCTTTGTATCCCTGAATCATGAGAATAAGGCTTTTAAATATTTCTTCTGGAAATATATAGGAATAATTTGGATGATTCCCTGTCTTTCTTATAAAAAACATCCCTGGATTATTCCATACAAAAGAACCATAACCTAACCAGAAGGAGATTCCCTTAAGTGGATAAAATGGGAATACAAAATCCAGATTATTTAATGT
>JALVZP010000260.1 GCA_027037575.1 Desulfobacterales bacterium
ATGCCAAGAGAAAATCAAGAAGGCCCAAGAACTGGCTACTTTTTTGATATTATGCTAAAAAGGTCTTATGAATTTCTTAAAGATAGACCTTGGTGCAATAGCACATAACTTAAATCAGATAAAGAAAATATTGCCAAAAGATACCAAGATAATGGGTATTGTAAAATCAGATGCATATGGTCATGGTCTTCTTCCTGTAAGTAGACTCCTTATTAATAAAGGAATTGATATGCTTGGGGTTTCATATTTATTTGAGGCATATGAACTTATAAGAAATGGCATAAATGCGAATATTGTGACACTTTGTGGCATATTTAACCAGGAAGAAGCTGTTTTGATTGTCGAAAAAAATATTATTCCTGTTATCTGGGATATAGAAATGGTTCATATTTTGGATAAAGAAGCAGAAAGGAAAGGGAAGAAGGCTGAAATATTTATAAAACTGGATACTGGTATGGGAAGACTTGGAATAAAAAAAGAGGATCTTCCTCAATTTATAAGAAGATTATCTTCCTTTAAAAGTGTAAAAACAAAAGGTCTTTTATCACATCTTTCATCTGCAGATTCAAATGATGAAGAATCTAAAAGATTTACAAAAAAACAGATAAAGATATTTAAAGAATCCATAGGAATATGCCGTCAAATGGGAATAGATCTGTCTATGAATAGTATTGCAAATAGCGCTGGAATACTTAAATATAATCCTGAGTCTATATTTGAGTTGGTAAGGCCTGGAATAATACTTTATGGAGCATATCCTTCACCTGAGTTTAAAACAGATTTAAATCTTCGACATGCAATGAAATTTTCTGGAAGGATATTGCAGATAAGAGATATTCCTGCTGGTATGCCTATTAGCTATGGGAGGACATACTATACAAAAGAAAAGAAGATAATTGCTATTATCTCTGCTGGATATGGGAATGGGATACCGAGGGCTATCTCTAATAAAGGATATGTTCTGATTAGAGGGGAAAAAGCACCAATTATAGGGAAGGTATGCATGGATCTTATGGTATGTGATATAACAGGAATAAAGGATGTAAGAGAAGGAGATGAGGTAGTATTTATGGGAAGATCTGGAGATGAGGTGATAAGCTCAAGTGATATTGCAAAATGGGCAAATACAATACCATATGAGATACTTTGCTCCATAGGGAAAATCAATAAGAGGGAATATGAGAGATGAGGGAGAAGATAGAAAAGATTATAAGAAATGCTATAAAGATTGATCCATCTGAGAAGATAACAATTGAGGTTCCAGGCAGACCAGAGCATGGTCATTTTGCAACAAACATTGCAATGGCACTTGCATCTAAGAAAAGGATGCCTCCAAGAAAGATAGCTGAGCATATCGTAAGCAATATCCAGGATAAGGAAGGAATCATAGAAAAAGTGGAGATAGCAGGTCCTGGGTTTATAAATTTCTGGATAAAGGATGAGGCATGGTATAAATCGCTTAAGCTTATATTAGATAAAAGGGAAAATTATGGAAGGCAGGACATAGGAAAAGGGAAAAAGGTCATGGTCGAGTTTGTAAGCGCAAATCCTACTGGCCCTCTTCACATTGGACATGCAAGGGGAGCAGCAGTTGGAGACACACTTTGCAGGATAATGGAATTTACAGGTTTTGATGTAACGAGGGAATTCTATATAAACGATGCAGGAAATCAGATAAGACTCTTAGGAGAATCCATATACAGCAGGTTTAGGCAGTTTTCTGATCCAGAATATCCATTTCCAGAAAATGGATATCACGGAGAATATGTTATAGATCTTGCAAAGAGGATATCTCAGGAAAGGGATCTTTCTTCTATGAAAGAGGAAGAGGCGATAGGTTTTTGTGCTGAAAGAGGAAAGGAAATCCTGATGGAGAAGATAAAGGAGGATCTTGATGCATTTGGTGTCCACTTCGATTCCTGGTTTAGTGAGAAGAGCCTATATGAATCAGGGCTTGTAGAAAAGGCAATAAAAAGCTTAGAAGAAAAAGGGCTTTTATATGAAAAGGATGGAGCACTCTGGATAAAGACAAGTCAATTTGGAGATGACAAAGATAGGGTTTTAAGAAAAAGTGATGGTCAGTTTACATACTTTGCATCTGATATTGCATATCATATGAATAAAAGGGAAAGGGGATTTGAACAGGCAATAAATATATGGGGGGCAGACCATCATGGATATATTCCAAGACTTAAGGCAGCACTTGTATGTCAGGGATTTCCAGAAAACTGGCTAAGGATCCTTCTTATACAGCTTGTAAAACTGTGGAAGGGTGGAAAAGAGGTGAAGATGTCAAAAAGGAGTGGAGAATTTATCACATTTAGGGAGCTCATGGATGAGGTTGGTGTAGATGCAATGAGATTTGTATTTCTTACAAAGAGCCATGATTCCACCTTGGACTTTGATATAGATCTTGTAAAGAGAAAGGATACAGAAAATCCAGTTTATTATGTGCAGTATGCACATGCAAGGATATGTAGCATATTCAGGAAGGCAGAAGAGAAAGGAGTAAACTATAAAGAACCAGATTTAGAAGAACTTAGCTGTTTAAAGCTTCCTGAAGAAATAGAACTTATCAGGAATGCTGTTGAATTTCCCTATGTCTTAAAGGAGATCATAAATAATCTTGAACCACATAGACTCACTTATTATCTCACATCCCTTGCCTCTGTATTCCATAGATACTTTAATCTTGGGACAAATAGACCTGAGAATAGGGTAGTTACAGATGATCCGATTCTTACAAATGCAAGGCTTTCCCTTTCAGAGGCAGTAAGGATAGTAATAAATAATGGATTAAGGCTTTTAGGAGTAAGTGCACCTGAGAGAATGTAAATATGAAGGGGAAAAAGTCCTATAAGATAGAGCTTGCAAGAGGGTCACTTATAATCTGGTGCTTAGTAATAGTAGTCCTTATTGTATGGGCATTTTTCCTTGGATTCTTTGTGGGAAGTGGTCTTTTTTCTGAAGAAGAAGGAACCTTGGAAATAAAGAAAAAAGAAATACAAAAAAAGGAGAAGGCTAATATTCTTCCAAAATTCTCTTTTCACAAAGAACTAACAGAAACTAAAGAGAAAAACAAGGAGAAGGAAGACTGCTATTCTGTTCAGGTTGTTGCATACTTAAAAGAAAAGGATGCAATAGCTCTTGTAAAAAAGCTAAGTCTTTATAATCCATACTATATAAAAGAGAAAACAGATGGAAAGATTTTCTATAAAGTAAGATGTGGGAGATTAAAGAATAAAAAAGAAGCCATAGAATTAAAAGAAAGGATCTTAAAAGAAACTCACTTAAAGGGAATAATTGTAAAATGCAGGTGAGAAAGGCAAAGATAAAAGATATTCCAGAAATACACAGGATCATAAATTTTTATGCAAAAAAAGGCCTGCTTCTTCCAAGATCTTTAAGTGAATTGTATGAACACATAAGGGATTATTTTGTAATAGAAGAAGATGGTATAATTTGTGCGACATGTGCACTTGGAATATGCTGGGAAGACCTTGCTGAGATAAAATCTCTTGCTGTCTTGGAAGAAAAGCAAAAAAGGGGTTATGGAAAGATGCTTGTAAATGCATGTATAGATGAGGCAAAGGAGCTTGGAATAAAGAGGATATTTACACTTACTTATATTCCCGAATTTTTCTCCCAATTTGGTTTTAAAGAGATAGAGAAGATACTTCTTCCTCACAAAATTTGGGCAGACTGCCTTAAGTGTCCAAAATTCCCAAAATGTGATGAAATAGCCATGAGTTTAGACTTAAAGGAGGAATAAGATGTTTGGAAGTATTGGTATGCCAGAACTCTTGGTAATATTTTTAATTGCATTAATAGTTATTGGGCCAAAAAAGCTTCCAGAGATAGGAAGAGCAATTGGAAAAGGAATTGCTGAGTTTAAAAAAGCAACTGAAGAGATAAAGGAGAGCATAGAAGTAGAAGATGAAGATATTATTAATCCGGAGCCAGAGGATATGATAGATTCTATTTCTGGAAAAAAAGAAAAAGAAGAGAAAAAGGATGGAGACAGAGGAGAAAAAACCGTTTCTTGAACACTTAGAAGAGCTCAGGCATAGACTTATCATCTGTATATTGGCAGTTGCAGCAGGATTTGTCATCTCCTATTTCTTTTCTGATAGGGCATTCCTCATACTTGTCAGACCATTAAGGCAGGCTCTTCCAAAGGGAAGTGAGATCATATTTACAAATCTTCCTGAGATGTTTGTAACATACCTGAAGATATCTCTCATTATGGGAATTATGCTTGCTACACCTGTAATATTCTATGAGTTCTGGAAATTTGTTGCACCAGGATTATATCAACACGAAAAGAGATTTATTGTCCCTTTTGTCCTTTCCTCATGTATCCTGTTTGTTGGAGGAGCAATCTTTGGCTATCTTGTGGTATTTCCCTTTGGATTCAGATTCTTTTTGGGATTTGCCAACAATTATGTAAAGGCTCTTCCTTCAGTAAAACAGTATTTTTCATTTGCTATAAAGCTCCTTATTGCATTTGGAATAGTATTTGAGCTTCCTGTTATTACTTATTTCTTTACAAAAATAGGAATCCTCACCCCCGATTTTTTAAAGAAGAACAGAAGATATGCAGTTGTTATAATCTTTACCTTAGCAGCCATATTTACTCCACCAGATGTAATGACCCAGATTATGATGGCCATTCCTCTTCTTCTACTATATGAAGTGAGCATTATTGTTTCCAAGATTGCCTATGCAAAGAAAAGAAAAGAATAGGATAGGCCTTGGAAAGAGGTTTTACCGAAAGATTGCAAAGCCAAAAGGACTTGTCCAGTTTTCTGTAACTTTTAAAGAAACAGATCTGTGGATAAGTGCAAAAAAGGATCTAAAGGAAGAAGCAGAACATCTTACACTTGATGCAAGAAATCAGATAGAATCTTATATAAAACTATATTCTGAATTCCTGTATACACTCCTTCCTTGGAATGAAGATCCTTTTGCCCCACCAATAGTATTGGAAATGATTCAGGCAGCAAAAAAGGCAAATGTAGGACCAATGGCATCTGTTGCAGGGGCAATAGCAGATTATGTGGGGAGAGGCCTTTTAAGGCTAAGCACTGAGGTAATAGTAGAAAATGGAGGGGATATCTTTTTGAATCTAAAAAGGGATGTCCATGTTGGCCTGTTTTCAGGAAATGAATATGAGATAGGTGTTTTGATAAAGAAGGATATGATGCCAGTAGGGGTTTGCTCTTCTTCAGGAAAGATTGGGCACTCCCTTAGCTTTGGTAATGCAGATATAGTAACAGTTATTTCCCATTCTGCTGCTATTTCAGATGCATTTGCAACATCTATTGCAAACAGAATAAAAGAGAAAAAAGATATAAGGGAAATTGGCAGATGGGCATCTCAAATAGATGGGATCATTGGGGCAATTGCCATATTTAATGGAGATATATCTATCTGGGGAGATATAGAAATATGCCCCATTTAATTCCTAATTGCAGATCTAAGGTTTGGATGTTACAATTCCATAAATTTAATTAAATTGTAAATACTTATGATCAGAAGATTTGTTGAAGATAAGATAGAAAAACTTTTTTCTTTGATTGAGCCACTTATTCCAGAAAACAAGATCATTCCAAATATACTTACTTTTACAGGCCTTTTTATAAACCTGATTGGAGCATTCTTCTTTTATGAAGGATATATGAAAGCGGCTGGTATTGTAATACTTTTTGCTGGTGTGTTTGATATATTAGATGGTGCTGTTGCAAGGGCGAGGAATCTTGCCACTGAAATAGGTGCATTTACTGATTCCGTAGTAGATAGATATTCAGATTTTGTTATATTTGGAGGAGTCCTCACCTATTTTATAAGGAAGGGAGACATAAAATACTCCATCCTTCTTTTATTCGTCATATCTGGCGCATTCCTCATAAGCTACATAAGGGCAAAGGCGGAGCATATTATCTCAAGGTGTGATGTTGGATTTATGGAAAGACCAGAAAGGATCATAATACTTTCCTTAGCTGCAATATTTGACATGCTAAAGCCTGCTATATGGTTTCTCGCTATATTTACACACCTTACCGCATTATACAGGATCTACTACACAATAAAGGTGTATAAAAGGGATAATCAAAGCTAACCTGAGGCAGGGTCAGGGATACCTACCTCTTCAAATGCCCTTTTTCTTAAAAGACAGCTATCACAAAGGCCACATGGTCTTCCATCTGGAAGTGGATCATAACAGCTCATAGTAAGTGAGTAATCTACACCAAGTTCTAATCCTTTCTTTATTATCTCTGACTTCCTCATCTTTATTAGAGGTGTCCTTATCCTTATCCTCATTTTTCCTTCTACCGTCTCCTTTAGGGCAAGATTTGCCATTCTTTCAAATGCCTCTATATACTCTGGTCTGCAGTCAGGATATCCACTGTAGTCAATAACATTTACCCCAATAAATATGTCTTCTGCCTTTAGCACCTCTGCCCATGCAAGTGCAAAGGAAAGAAATATGGTATTTCTTGCAGGAACATAGGTAACAGGAATTCCTTGTTCTATTTCTTCCTGACTCCTTCCCTTTGGGACTTCAATATTGTCTGTAAGGGCAGATCCACCTATAAGTCTCAGATCAATATCAATTATTAGATGCTCCTTTACCTCAAATGCCCTTGCAACCCTCTTTGCTGCATCAAGCTCAAACCTGTTTCTCTGCCCATACCTAAAGCTAAGCGCATATACTTTATACCCTTCACTTTTTGCAATAGCTAAGGTTGTAGTGGAATCTATTCCACCACTTAGTAAAACTACTGCTTTTTTCTCAGACACCTCTTTTATCTCCCCAAATGAATTTATGTATTTGTAGATTTAGCCTTACATCGATTCCATCCTTTAAGATCCATTCTGAGAGGAGCTTTGGATCAAGGATACCATATGCAGGAGAGAAATGGACAGGATTTGGATTAAATGGAGCTATACTCCATTCATTTAAGACTGATTTTGCAAATTCGTAATCCCTTCTGTCTGCAATAACAAACTTTATTTCGTCTTTAGGACTGAGCTTTTTTATATTCTCATAATTATTCTTTCTAGCTTCTCCACTAAATGGACACTTTATGTCCATGATCTTTATGCATCTTTTGTCCACAACTCCTATATCCATTGTCCCATTTGTTTCAAGAAGGACAGTATATCC
>JALVZP010000261.1 GCA_027037575.1 Desulfobacterales bacterium
AGGTCAAAGCCACATTCAGTAGAAGAGGATCCAGAAACAAAGGATTTGATAATAAGGTATGTGGATGAGGATGGTATTCCAAAACAGGAAAGATTTGATATGGTTGTCCTTTCTGTTGGGCTTGAGGCAGGGGCATATGCAGTTGAGACTGCAAAGAGATTTGGAATAGAGCTTGAAGAATACAACTTTGCTAAGACAAATGACTTTTCTCCAGTAGAAACCACTAAGAAGGGAATATATGTATGTGGTTCATTTTCTGAACCAAAGGACATACCCATATCTGTCATGGAGGCAAGTGCTGCATCAGCAGCAGCACAAGAGCTTCTTTCTCCAGAAAGGGGAAAATTAATAAAGGAAAAGGAATATCCACCAGAGATTGATGTATCAAAGGAAGAGCCAAGAATTGGTGTTTTTGTATGCAATTGTGGAATAAATATTGGTGGAATAATAGATATCCCTTCTGTTGTTGAATATGCAAGGAAGCTACCAAATGTCGTATATGTAGAGGAGAATCTATTTACATGTGCTCAAGACACCCAGGAAAAGATAAAGGAGGTAATAAAGAAGGAGAGACTAAACAGGATAGTTGTTGCTGCATGTACTCCAAGAACACATGAACCCCTATTTCAGGAGACACTAAAGGCATGTGGATTGAATAAATATCTATTTGAGATGGCAAATATCAGGAATCAATGCTCCTGGGTCCACTCTGATAATAGAGAGAAGGCAACAGAGAAAGCAAAAGATCTTATAAGAATAGCTGTTTCAAGGGTAAGGAAGATAAGGCCACTTCCACAACCTACTGTTCCAGTAATAAAGAGTGCATTAGTTATAGGTGGTGGAATATCTGGGATGAGTGCAGCACTTTCTCTGGCAAATCAGGGATTCCATGTATCTATTTTAGAGAAGGAAGATAGGCTTGGAGGAAATGCAGCTAACCTATATGAGGATTGGAAAGGGAATAAGATAGAGGCATTTTTAAATAAGCTGATAGATGAAGTAAATAAGAATGAAAATATTGATGTTTATCTGAATTCAAGGATTGAGGAAATAAATGGATTTGTTGGAAACTTTGAGACAACAATCTCCCAGAATGGTTCAAAAAAGAGTATAAAGCATGGTGTAATAATTATCGCAACAGGAGCAAAAGAGTATAAGCCTAAAGAATACCTATATGGTCAGGATGAAAGGATACTTACTTTACTTGATCTGGATAAGGCATTTAAGGAAGAAAGTAAAAAAATAAAGGATGCAAAAAGTGTTGTATTTATCCAGTGTGTTGGATCAAGGGATTCTGAAAGGCCATACTGCTCAAAGGTATGCTGCACCCATTCCATAAAGAGTGCATTAAAACTAAAAGAGATAAATCCTGACACAGATATCTATATCCTTTATAGGGACATAAGGACATATGGAAGAAGGGAGGAGCTTTATAGAAAGGCAAGGGAAAAGGGAATCCTCTTTATAAGATATGACTTAGAGAATAAACCTAAGGTTACTAAAGAAGATGGAAGGATAAGCGTTACAGTAAGGGATCATGTAATAAAGAGGGATATAAGGATAGATGCAGATCTTATTGTTCTTGCATCTGCAATTGTTCCGGGTGAAGAAAATGAAATGCTTTCCCAGATCTTAAAGGTTCCATTTTCTGAAGATGGATTCTTCCTTGAGGCACATGCAAAGCTTAGACCTGTAGATTTTGCAACAGACGGAATATATATGTGTGGTCTTTGTCATTATCCAAAGCCAATAGAGGAATCTATTACACAGGCAAAGGCAGCTGCATCAAGGGCAGCAACAGTCCTTTCAAAGAAGGAGCTTACTGTAGAAGGACTTGTATCTCATGTTAATCCAATAATATGCAGGGGATGTGGAAAGTGTGTTGATGCATGTCCATTTGGAGCAATATCCCTTGTAGAAAAGGATGGAAAAAAGGTTGCAGAGGTTCAGCCAGCACTTTGTAAAGGATGTGGATCATGTGCAGTTGCCTGCCCAACAGGTGCAGCAAGTGTATATAATTTTGAAGATGAGCAGATTATAGGGATGGTAGAAGCAGCTTTGGGAGGTTAAGATGAGTGAATTTGAACCAAGGATAATTGCATTTGCATGCAATTGGTGTGCATATG
>JALVZP010000262.1 GCA_027037575.1 Desulfobacterales bacterium
GTATTTTCGCTGTAAGCTCAACATCAATTCCTCTTCCTGTCTTCTCAATCCCATGCTTTGTTCCATTATTTATTGCTATCCAGTCGGGAAATATGGAATGTGCATTTAGCCCTTTTATCAGAAATAGGGCCTCTTCAGGTGTAGAAAGCCCTTCTTCTCCCTTTATCTCTCCTACCTCTGTCTCATATCCTGCCCATTTGGGAATATATTTACTCAATTCAATGTTTGTTAAAAGGTTTTCATCATCTGGCATACTGGATGCATCTATTGCAATTGATGTAATTCCCGCATCAAAAAGGGAAGGGATTTCTGTCCTTGCAATCTCTAAGTCTTTCTTGTTCTTTATCTTATAGTGATCTGCATGGACTGCAACTGGAACGGTTATTCCAAGCTCATTCATGACAGCATCCACCTGCCTTGCAAGGTTCCAATATGTAACAGCACAATATCCTTCTGCTCCACCTTCTGATTTTGCAATCTCTATTATTATACATGCATTTGCCCTCTGGGCTGCCCTTAAGACACCCCTTATGATAATGTGGTTTCTTGCATTGGCAGCTATTGTCATTGCCTTTCCTTTTTTAAGAAGGGCCCTATCTATCACCTTCCCACTTACAATGAGTGCCTTTGAATTTGGAAAAAGCCTTCTTATATTAGGTGGTCTTCCTATCTCTAATGCCTTCTCAAACATGATCCTCTCCTTTAGTTTAATTTAAAAGGAAGTATTAATGGATGTTTTTTTAATCTTTCTATTCCACACTTGATTTCCTCACACCTAATACATGTTCCCACACAAAGTGGTTTAAATATCCCATTTTCCTTTTTCATAATAACCGAATTTTCCACTCCATGACATGTCCTGAGCCCTTCTGAATCTAAACCCCTTCTCCAGCTAAGCTCTTGACATACTGAATAGGTCATTCCGTATGATTTGACAAGCTCTTTCATCCATCTATGAAAATTTATCCTATTCTCTAAGGATACCCTGAGATATCCTTTTTCTATTTCATAGCTCTTTTCAACTTCTTTTGCTTCTTTTTCATATCCTGTCTTTTTTAGTCTGTCTATAACTTGAAGGAATGTTTCTTTTTTAAATCTACCAGTTGAGCAGATAACATGCCTTATTCCTGCAGAATTTGCCCATCTTATTAAGTCTTCAAGCTCTTTTCTGTCGTCTGAAAAACCAAAGATTATCGGATCAATTCTTAAAACCACTGGAATATTAAAATTACAAAATATCTCGGCAGTCTTCATTCTTTCTGAAATAGCAGATGCACTGCTAAGCACTTTGGCCTTTTCTTCATTGAATGTCTCAATTGTGATCTGAAGATGATAATATGGATATTCTTTAAAGCCTTTAATTTCAAGACATTTTTTAACAAGACCACTTTTTGTTACATGATAAAAGCTTACACCATATTCTATAAGGAGCTTTGTAATACTCAGTGCCCTTTCTATTATTTCCTTAACTGGCTGAAATGCATCTGTTGCAGGAGATATATAAATTGGCGGACATATATCTGTATTTTCAAGTTCTTTCTTTACAAGATCAACTATATTCTCATACACCTTAAGAGGACCTTTCTTCCATGCATTCTTATATTCTCTTGCATAGCAATAGATGCATCTATGAACACAGTGTCCTTCAGCAGCTATATTTAAAAGGGCAACATGTGGACATTTCCTTTCTCCGTCACATGAGGGAGAATCTTTTGCATATGGAAAATCATGTAAAGCTCGCTTGCATCTTACAAGCTTAACAGACATAAAATTTAAAACTCTTTTAATTTCATCAGCTTTTAGCCATTTTACCTCGCTATGTTATTTAAAAATTTACCCAAGCTTTAGAAATAAGTCTATAATTTTTTATTGAGATATTTAAAATCCAAAAATAGAGAATTGTTTTAGAAATATATAATGTACTGAACCCAGATTCCTGGTGTCTCAAGTTCTAAAGGAATATATTTATTAAGAAGTTGACTTTTGCTACTTTGTGGTTTTTGCTTTCGTAAAAAAAAGGAGGTTCTCTTATGAAGATAAAGATTGAAAAGAATGTAGTGGAGTTTTATCCAGAGAACGAGGAAGAGGCAAAGGACCTTGAATCTCTCTGGAGGGTAATAGTAG
>JALVZP010000263.1 GCA_027037575.1 Desulfobacterales bacterium
ACTTTTCATCTCTTAATTTAACTACAAGTTTTATAAGCCGATCAATCTTTTCTTCCAATATCTGTAATTGATCCTGTTCCTCTTCTATATGCTCTACTTCTTCTATCTTTTCCCTCTCATTTGCATAATCTCCTATATACATCGCTATACTCCTTTCTTTAATTTTTTAGCCCTCTTACACACTTTAAGGGCTTTTTTAATATAATATCCCTTCCCCTATAAATGTCAATAAAAAAGGCAAGCCTTTTTTAAAGGCTTGCCTTTTATCTTTTCTATTTTATTAAAAAAATTAACCTCTTACTTTTTCAGCCACCTTAAGCCTTGCCATTGCCCTCCTAAAAGCCGCCTCCGCCCTCGCAATATCAACTCCCTCCTTTTTTTCTAACCTCTCCTTAGCCCTTTCTAATGCCCTTTTTGCCCTTTCTACATCTATCTCCTCTGCCCTTTCTGCTGCATCCACAAGGATAGATACCTTATTATTAGATACCTCTGCAAATCCTTCCATTACCGCACAATACTCTGTCTTCCCATTTACAGTATATCTAAGCTCACCCGGAACCACTCCTGAAAGGAATGCTACATGATCTTCTAATACTCCAAATTCACCTTCTACACCAGGAACAACCACCATATCTACTTCTCTGCTCACCACTACCCTGTCAGGTGTTATTATTTCGAGGAATATCTTTCCCATCTAATCACCTCTCTTACCTTCTTCCTGCCAGTCTCTCGGCCTTTTCTACTGCCTCATCAATATTTCCGACCATATAGAATGCCTGTTCAGGAAGATCATCATGCTTTCCTTCAATAATCTCTTTAAATC
Source organism: Desulfobacterales bacterium (assembly GCA_027037575.1). Classification (GTDB taxonomy): domain Bacteria; phylum Desulfobacterota; class DSM-4660; order Desulfatiglandales; family JALVZP01; genus JALVZP01. The sequence goes on from JALVZP010000263.1 coordinate 824, forward strand.
CCCTTATAGTTTCTTTTAATGGCACATATTTCCCGGGTGTTCCTGTAAACTGTTCTGCCACATGGAATGGCTGGGAAAGAAATCTCTGTATCCTCCTTGCCCTTGCTACAACAAGCTTATCCTCTTCAGAAAGTTCTTCTATTCCCAGGATAGCAATAATATCCTGAAGATCCTTATATCTCTGGAGTATCTGCTGGACCTGTCTTGCTACCTTGTAGTGTTCTTCTCCTACCACTGCAGGATCCAATATCTTGGAGGAAGAATCAAGTGGATCAACTGCAGGATAGATTCCAAGCTCTGCAATCTGTCTTGAAAGGACAACTGTTCCATCTAAGTGAGAGAAGGTTGTAGCGGGAGCAGGGTCTGTCAGGTCATCTGCAGGCACATATACACACTGGACTGATGTAATAGATCCTTTCTTTGTAGAGGTAATCCTTTCCTGAAGCTCTCCAAGGTCTGTTCCCAAGGTTGGCTGATATCCAACTGCTGATGGGATACGACCTAATAGTGCTGAAACTTCTGCACCTGCCTGCACGAATCTAAAGATATTGTCTATAAAAAGAAGCACATCCTGTCCTTTTTCATCCCTGAAGTATTCAGCAACAGCAAGTGCTGAAAGTGCGACCCTTGCCCTTGCACCAGGAGGCTCTGTCATCTGACCATATATAAGACCTGCCCTATTTATAACCCCTGATTCCTTCATCTCCAGGTACAGGTCATTTCCTTCCCTTGTCCTTTCCCCAACTCCTGCAAATACGCTTATTCCACCATGCTCCATTGCAATATTATGGATCATCTCCATCATAATAACAGTCTTTCCAACGCCAGCACCACCAAACATCCCCATCTTACCACCACGAGGAAATGGAACAAGGAGGTCTATCACCTTTACTCCTGTCTCCAGGACCTGAATAGTAGTCTCCTGTTCTTCAAGAGGAGGTGCAGGACGATGGATAGGATAATATTTATCTGTTTCAACAGGTCCCTGTTCATCAACAGGTTTTCCAACAACATTTAAAACCCTTCCAAGAACTTTCTCTCCCACAGGCATCATAATAGGTTTTCCAGAATTCTTTACCTTCATCCCTCTTATAAGACCATCTGTAACATCCATTGCAATTGTCCTGACTACGTTATCTCCCAGGTGCTGTGCAACTTCCAGGACAAGATTGTCTTCTGTATCATCAATAGCAGGATTGGTAACATATAATGCTGTTAATATTTCAGGCACATTTCCATCAGGAAATTCCACATCTACTATAGGACCAATTACCTGAACAATC
>JALVZP010000264.1 GCA_027037575.1 Desulfobacterales bacterium
CCTTTTTCTTATTGTCCCTGCCATAACAGCCTTTTTTACATCCCTTCTCTTCAATGCCCTTATAAGTCTTCCAAACTGACCCAATCTTATCCACTCGATCTCATCTACCTCATCCTTGAGTCCCTCCTCTGTCTCTCCTATATGTGCAACAGCAACAACCCTTATCCCCCTCTTTTTTGCTGCCTTTGCAATGAGTATTGGGAATTTCCCTCCTCCTGCTATAATACCGAGGGTCTCCATACTATCTTGTTATCCCCCTCTTTGAGCTCTTCAAAAAGGAGATAAGAATCTCAAGTTCTGGAAATGGATCTATCTCTTTTCTTATCTGCTCTATTGCATTACTCAAGTTTCTATTTTCTCTCCATATGATCTTATATGCCCTTTTTAGTCCCTCTATAACCTCCTTTGGAAATCCCTTTCTACGAAGTCCAACACTGTTTACTCCAAATATCTTTGCCCTTGGACCTGTCTCATCCACAGATGCAAGCATAAATGGAGGGATGTCTCTATCAACTCCACACTTTGCACCCACAAATGCATATTCTCCAATCCTTACAAACTGATGAACTGCAACAAATGCAGAAATTATTGCATGATCTCCAACCCTTACATGTCCACCAAGTGTTGCAATATTTCCCATGATAATGTCATTTCCCAATCTACAGTCATGTGCAATATGGGCATATGCCATAAAGTAATTTCTATCACCTATGATTGTCTTTCCTTCCTCCTTTGTTGTTGCCCTGTTTATTGTAACAAACTCCCTTATTACGTTCTCATTTCCTATAATAAGGTCTGTCTTTTCTCCCTTATAACTTATATCCTGAGGTGGGGTTCCAATTGATGCAAACTGATATATCCTGTTTCTTTCCCCTATTTTGGCAGGGCCTTCTATGACAACATGTGGGCCAATTATTGTATCTTTTCCAATATAGACATCATCACCTATAATAGAATATGGTCCTATTTCTACACCAAGCTCTATACGTGCCTTTCTGCTTACTATAGCTTTGGGGTCTATCTTCATTTTAATGTTGCTGCAAAGACACCCTCTGCAACAAGTTCACTATCTACAAATGCCCTTCCCTGAAGCTTCCATACCCTTGACCCAGTCCTAATTGCCTCTACCTCAAGTCTCAGTTGATCACCTGGAACAACAGGCTTTCTAAATTTTACTTTGTCAATAGACATAAAATAGACAGGCTCAACATCTCCTTTTACTTCACCATTAGAAATGGTAAGCCTTGCTAAAACCCCTCCTGCCTGTGCCATTGCCTCTACTATCAGAACACCTGGCATTATTGGAATTCCTGGGAAATGCCCTTGAAAATAGGGTTCATTCGCCGTGACATTCTTTATTGCTACAACCCTCTTTCCAAGTTCAAGCTCTATCACCCTGTCTATCATCAAAAATGGGTATCTGTGTGGAAGGATCTTTATTATGTCTTCATAATTAAGAGGAAGCTTCATCTTTCTTCTCCAGCTCTTTTAATCTCTTTTCCATCTCTATAATCTTTTTGTGCATCTCAGGAAGTTTTTGAATAAGGGCAGATGTCTTTAAAAAGAGATTGTGAGGCACAGCCGGAGTCCCAGAATATATGCTCTTAGGTGGAATAGACTTTGGAACACCTGACTGCGGCCCAATCATGCTATAATCCCCTATGCTTACATGATCAATTATTCCAACCTGACCTCCAATTATCACATTCTTTCCTATCTCTACACTTCCTGATATCCCTGCCTGAGCAATAATCAGTGTATTCTCTCCAACTACCACATTGTGTGCAATGTGGACAAGATTGTCTGTCTTTACACCCCTTTTTATCCAGGTCTTTCCAAATTTTGCCCTATCAATGCAGTTTCCTGCCCCTATCTCTACATCATCTTCTATCTGAACAATCCCCATCTGAGGGACCTTTACATGAACTTCTCCATCCCTTTCATATCCAAACCCATCACTTCCTATAACTGTTCCTGCATGTATGATTACATTCTTTCCTATAATGGTTCCTTCAAGTATGCTCACATTTGGATATATTATGGTGTTGTCTCCTATCTCCACATTGTTCCCAATAAATACGCCAGGAAATATATTCACATTTTCTCCAATCCTTACATCGTCTCCAATATAGACAAATGGATAGATGGAAGGATTCTTCCCTATGGTAGTATCCTTTCCAATATATGCCTTATCACTTATTCCAGGATATCTTGGAATGGGTTTAAGAAAATATCTCGCAAGCCTTGCAAAGGAAAGAGAAGGGTTTGGAACTATTATCTGAGGACCTTTAAAAATATTTATTTCTTCTGAGACAATTATAGCAGATGCCTTTGTGTTAAATAGAAGTTTCTTATATCTCTTATCAGAAAAATAGGAGATCTCTCCAGGCTTTGCCAGCTCTAAGGAATTTACACCTGTTATAATAATATCTCCATTGCCCTTTATCCTTCCACCAATTAGATCTGCTATTTCTCTTAAGGTAAACTCCATCCTATTTGAGATTGTCAAATTCTTTTATTACCTCATCTGTAATATCTATTTTTGGAATATTGTATAAAACACCCCCTCTTGATTTTTCAAGGACAAGGATATAGCCTCTTTTTTTGGCCAATCTATTTATAACCTGTGATATCCCAGCAAGAAGCTTCTGCACCCCTCGTGTCTCCTCATCTTTTAGTTCATCTTGTGCATCTTCTAACATAAATCTATATTCTTGCTGCTTTCTTGCAAGAAGTTTCCTCTTCTTTCTTAATGCCTCAGGACTAAGCATCATACCTTTAGTTTTTAATTCATCCTGGAGCTTTTTTAGTTCTTGTTCCTTTTGACTAAGCTTTTTCTGAAGAATATCCCTTTTGTCTTCTAACTTTCTATATAATCTCTTTCCCTTAAGTGATTCCCTAATACATCTATTGAGATCTACAACAGCAATCCTTATTTTTCCAGCACAGAATCCTATAGATGGATAAATAAGAAAGATGAGAAGAACTGCATAGATAATCAACTTCCTTTTTTTCATTTTTCTATTCCCCCTTTATTTTTTAGTGAGTTTAGATAATCTAAAACTCCATTTCTTCTGTCAATAACATAAGTGCTCCTTTCCTTATTTTTCTTTGCCACCTCCTTTAGTTCAGCCAACACTTTTGCCATCTCTCCATAGTGTTTAAACCTGCGTTTTTCAATATTTATTGCTATAGCAATAGATACCTTCATTATAGGAAATTCCTGTATATTTCCCTGCCTATCCTCAGCTATTATCTTCCCCCTTTTTAGATCCTCCTCATCATAAAAAGATGGAATAATATCGTCAAAAAAATTAATTATCTGTCTTGAAACAGTTTCTGCATAAATAGGAGGAACAATGAATACAAAATCATCTCCCCCTATATGACCAACGAAATTTTCTCCCTTAACTTGATTAACCACATTTACTAAGATCCTTGCAAGAAGCCTTATTACATCATCTCCTCTTGCAAAGCCATATTTATCATTAAATGCCTTAAAGTTATCTAAGTCTACATAGCCAAATGCAAAATCCTTTTCTTCTTCTATAAGCTCTGTTACTTTGTTTATAATGCTTGTATTACCAGGAAGTTTTGTCAATGGATTTGCATCTAAAGTGCGGTTAGATCTTGCTCTTATAACCTCAAGCATCTTTATACATACAAGCTCATCTAATGGATAGAGCAAAAAATCATCAACCTGTAATTCATTAAAATCCAGGGAATTAAGGCCATCCTTTGAACATATAACAAGAACAGGAACTCCAAGAAGGAATTGTGTATTCTTTATAGATTTTAAGAGATCTTTTAGCCCTATATTATTTTTAAATTTTTCAAACTCCATATCTACCACTATGCACTCAGGAACTTCTGCTGTCTGGGAATATACAGATTGAACAAGTTCTTGGGAGCTATTAAAGAACATACCTTTAACTCCTATCTTTTCAGCACATTTTTTAAATATCTCTTTATCTTTCACGAAAAAGAATATCTTTTTTTTAGATCCCATTCCATTCTATATCATACAAAGTTCTATCCATCCTTAAAAGTATTTCTCCCAGAATATCAGGATTCAAATTTAATATATTACATACCTCTTCACTCAAATCAGGTAAAATCGGCTCTGTTGAAGTCAGTCTATAAGCATGAGAAAGAAAATCTGCTAAGCTTATAGCAGCAGTAAAAAAAGGATACTTTTCAGAAGCACCTATATTATGATGAAAAGATATGGGCTCTGAAAGACTCTCTGGAAAATTCCATTTTTCAGTTATCCATCTGTTTATTACATCATGGGTTACACCTATGGCAACCCTTTCTGCATCCCGATCCGAGATATTCTCTTTTTTCTTTACTTCACTCACCTTTAAGTATAATTTAGGAAAAAAGCTTTTAAGAACTACTTTTCCCATATCATGTAAAAGACCTGCTGCTATTAATGTCTCAGAATCCTTTATATCAAATACCTCTGATATAACACGTGCTGCAGTTGCACAGTCACATGCATGTGTCCATATATCTTTTATATCACTATTCACATTTCCAAATACAACTGTCCCTATAAGTATTCCTTTTATTGCATCAAGGCCCAAAAGAACCACTGCATGTTTTATGGAGCTTATTTTATTTGGAAATCCATATAAAGGAGAATTTACAATCTTTAATACCCTTGCACTTAATGTCAAATCCTTACTAATAATATCACTAATCTTTGAAAGATCCGCCTCTTTTTTATTGCCTATTGTGTTCCAAACCTCATAAACCACCCTTGGAATAGAAGGAAGTCTTTCTAAAAGCTCTTCTTTTATTAAGATAGATGTATTATTCATCTTCTAAGAACTTTTTCTTCCAGAAATTTATTAAAGAATCCTTGATCATATTAACACAGGCTCCATCTTTATATAAAAATGCCTTTTCTATAGCATTTATTTTTTCCTGAAGCATCTTTTCCCTTTCTTCCCTGCCCAACTTTTGCTCAATCAAAATACTTTCCACACCAATATTTCTCAGTCTTTCAATCATACTATCTGTCAAAACCGTACCTTTTTTACACAGGATCATTTTCTTGTTTGGCATAAATACATCTTCGGCAAGGACCATCCCTTCCTCTGCATTATCTATAGAAATGCATACAGTAGTCATATCTATTCTCTATGGAAGTGCTATTTTTAAAACCTCTTCTACTGTTTTTACAAGATGAAATTTCAATCCTTTCTTTATATGATCTGGTATCTCATCCAGGTCATTCTTGTTGTCCTTTGGTAGAATCACCTCTTTTATCCCGCTTCTGCTTGCAGCAAGAACCTTATCCTTTATTCCACCTACCGGAAGAACAAGTCCTCTTAGTGTCACCTCACCTGTCATTGCCAAAAGTGGCTTTACTGGCCTTTCCTTAAGGAGTGATGCAAGGGCAGTAAGCATAGTTATTCCTGCAGATGGACCATCCTTTGGTATAGCACCTGCAGGAACATGTATATGTATGTCATGACCCTTGTAAAAATCTTCTTTTATTCCAAGATCCTTTGCACGAGATCTAAGATAGCTTAGGGCAATCTGTGCTGATTCCTTCATCACACCTCCAAGCTGTCCTGTCAGGACCAGGTTCTTGTCTCCTGGCATGATAGTTGCCTCTACAAATAGGATCTCTCCTCCAACAGGTGTCCATGCCATTCCAATGGCGACTCCAGGAGTGGATGTCCTCTCCACCACATCCAATGTAAATTTTGGATTTCCCAGGTATTCCCGAACATTATTTTTTGTAATAATAAATTTTCTACTATCCTTTCCTTCCTCTGCCACCTTTATTGCAATCCCCCTACAGATTGATCCTATCGCCCTTTCCAGATTCCTAAGTCCAGCCTCCCTTGTATATTCTCTTATTATCCTCCTTATAGCAGATTCCCTAAACTGGATACTTACTCCTTCAAGTCCATGTTCTTTTATTTGTCTTGGTATAAGGAACTTCTTTGCAATATTAACCTTTTCATCTTCTGTATACCCTGTAAGCTCAATTATCTCCATCCTATCCCTCAGCGGTGCTGGTATTGGATCAAGCTGATTTGCGGTGCAGATAAACATCACCTTTGAAAGGTCAAATTCTACCTCTAAGTAGTGATCAGAGAATGCATGATTCTGTTCTGGATCAAGGACCTCTAATAGAGCTGATGCAGGATCACCCCTAAAATCAAGACCAATCTTGTCTACCTCATCCAGCATAAAGACAGGATTATTTGAACCTGCCTTCCTTATTCCCTGAATGATCCTTCCTGGAAGTGCACCAACATATGTCCTTCTATGGCCTCTTATCTCTGCTTCATCCCTTATTCCACCAAGAGAGATTCGAACAAACTTTCTTCCCAATGCCTCTGCTATCGCCTTTCCAAGACTTGTCTTTCCTGTTCCTGGAGGACCAACAAAGCAGAGTATTGGTCCCTTATGTTCAGGATTAAGCTTTCTTACTGCCAGGTATTCCAGTATCCTCTTTTTTACCTTTTCCAGATCATAGTGATACTTATCCAAGATCTTTCGTGCCCTTTTTATGTCTAAATTGTCCTCTGTGCTTTCCATCCATGGAAGCTCTAAGAGCCAATCTATATATGTCCTTGCCACTGGATATTCTGCTGAAGATGGATGTATTCGGGCAAGTCTATTTATCTCCTTTTCAGCCACCTCCCTGACATGATCTGGAAGTTTCTTCTTCTTTAATTTTTCCCTTAGCTCTTCTATCTCTGCCATCTCATCCTTTATACCAAGCTCCCTCTGGATCGCCTTTAGCTGCTCCCTCAGATAATACTCCCTCTGGCTCTTATCTATCCCCTGTCTTACTTTTTCTTGTATATCCCTTCCTATCTTCAGTATCTCAAGCTCTTCATTCAAAAATATAAGTGCCTGCTTTAATCTTTCTTTTACATCCAATGTCTCAAGTATCTTTTGCTGCTTTTTTCTGTCTATGTTTATGCTGGATACAGACATATCAGCAAGTGTTCCAGGGGAATCAACTGTATCTATGATATGCATGAGTTCAGGGGGAAGATGGGGAGCTATCTCTACTATCTGCTTATATACATTCTTTACATTTGCCATCAGTGCTTCTATTTC
>JALVZP010000265.1:0-1416 GCA_027037575.1 Desulfobacterales bacterium
CCGTTTGCTGCAACCGAAATGGGTCTGATCTATGTAAATCCTGAAGGGCCAGCAGGAAAGCCTGATCCTGTTGCCTTGGCAAGGGACATAAGGGTTGCATTCTTCCGTATGGGAATGAATGATGAGGAGACTGTTGCTCTGATTGCAGGTGGTCATGCCTTTGGAAAGTGTCATGGAGCAGCATCTGATGAATACCTTGGCCCTGATCCAAGTTCCTCCCCTATAGAGCAGCAGGGTTTAGGATGGAAATTTAATTACAAGACAGGGAAAGGCCCTGATACCTTTACATCTGGTTTTGAGCTTGCATGGTCTCCTAATCCAACCAAATTTGGCATCCAATACCTGCATATCCTTTTGAATAATGAATGGGAACTTACAAAGAGCCCTGCAGGTAAGAATCAATGGGTAGCCAAAGATGCACCAGCCATAATACCTGATGCCCATGATCCCAATAAGAAACATCCACCTATGATGCTTACTGCAGACCTTTCTTTAAAGTTTGATCCAATATATTCCAAGATAGCTAAGAGATTCTTGGAAAATCCTGATGAGTTTGAAAAGGCCTTTGCTACTGCATGGTTTAAACTTACGCACAGAGATATGGGACCTAAATCCTGCTATATTGGCCCTTATGTGCCTAAGGAGGAGTTTGTCTGGCAGGATCCACTTCCAGAAAGGGATTATGAGTTGGTTGAGGATGAAGAGATAGAGAAACTCAAAAAAGAGATACTTAGATCTGGTTTGAACATCTCTCAGTTGGTCTATACTGCTTGGTCTTCTGCATCTACATATAGGGATTCTGACAGAAGAGGTGGAGCAAATGGGGCAAGGATAAGGCTTTATCCAATGAATCAATGGGAAGTAAATCATCCTGAGGATTTGAAAAGAGTAATTGGAGTTTATGAGGAAATTCAAAGGAAGTTTAATGAAGATCAGAAGAATAAAGGGAGCAAAAAGAGGATATCAATAGCTGATCTGATTGTCCTTGGTGGTTGTGCTGCTATAGAGGAGGCAGCAAGAAATGCAGGGTTTGATATAAAGGTTCCATTTAAACCAGGAAGAGTAGATGCTACTCAGGATCAGGTTGAGGTAGAATTTTATAAAGAAATAGAGCCTTTTGCAGATGGCTTTAGGAACTACTTTAAGGATCCAAGCAGGATAAACGAGATGGATATCTACACTACTCCTGAATATTTCCTTGTAGATAAGGCACAGCTTCTAAGGCTTACAGTTCCTGAGATGTGTGTTCTAATAGGTGGATTAAGGGTTCTTGGAGCGGTATATAAGTATGAAAAATACGGTATCCTTACTGATAGGCCTGGTTCCCTTACAAATGACTTCTTTGTAAATCTGTTGGATATGAATATTGAGTGGATGCAGGCAGATGGCTATAGATACATATTCAAGGGATATGAC
>JALVZP010000265.1:1426-2096 GCA_027037575.1 Desulfobacterales bacterium
GGATATGACAGGGAAAGTGGAGAATTGAGATGGATTGCCACGAGGGTTGATCTCATATTTGGACATCACGATGAACTAAGGGCCGTCTCTGAAGTATATGCAAGTGATGATGCAGGTGAAAAGTTTGTCCAGGACTTTGTAAAGGCATGGGACAAGGTGATGAATCTGGATAGATTCGACTTATAGTTATGGCTCAAAGTATCTTAAGAATCTGATCTGGTCATCAGTCTTTTTGGCATTGACGAGTATCTTTGGAAGATTAAAGGATTCTTGTCCGAAGACTGGAAGTCCTGTTATAAGGGAGACGGGGATATATATGAACTGGTCTCCATGAGGAAGTATCATCTCCTTTGGGGAGGTGAATATTATATCTGCAAGCTGGGCATCATCTCTGTAGGAAGGGGTATTTACAATAGAGTTTGCCGTCTCTATCCAGACAGGGAGTGCTCCTGATGCTCCATATAGGGAGACATTCTCATTCTTCATTGGGCTGTTATCATCGTAGCTTACATATGCCCCTATTATGTATCCCTTCCTAAGCTCCAGCTTCCTTGTCTCCCTATTTACCCCTGGGACGATCCCTATAAAGCTTGAATTAGTGAAATTATTTGCCGTTCCTGTCTTTCCAAAACATGGAATAGGAACCTTCATGTCCTCTATATTCATTAAG
>JALVZP010000266.1 GCA_027037575.1 Desulfobacterales bacterium
GCACCCCTTGTTCCAAATCCACCAGGAACAATTATCCCATCTACCTCCTCCACAAAGGATACATCCTTAAGATCTGTTGTCTCTACCCACTTTATATTTACCTTGCATCTCAGATGTGCTGAGCAGTGCTTAAGTGCCTCCAGGATGGATGCATAGGAATCACTTAGCCTTGTGTATTTCCCACATATTGCAACAGTAACCTCCTCTTCTGGATGCTTGAGATTGTAAAGATACTTCTCCCATCTACTCAAGTCTGGTGGGCTATATATATTCAGTTTTTTGTGGATGATTTCAGGAAGCCCTTCTTTTTCAAAAATAAATGGTATTTCATATATATCATCCACATCTAATCCAGTAATAACTGCCTTTTCTTCCACATCACAAAATATGGATATCTTTCTCTTTACCTCTGGTGTGAGGAACTGAGAGCATCTTCCTATGATTATGTCTGGAAATATACCCCTCTGCTTTAAAAGATTTACACTTTGCTGAGTAGGCTTTGATTTTTGCTCATTTACTCCGTGGGGAATTGGGACATATGTGAGGTGAACATATATAATATTCTCCTTTCCAACATCCTCTTTCATCTGCCTCACTGCCTCTAAGAAGAGCTCATTCTCTATATCTCCTACAGTTCCTCCTATCTCTATGAGGACAAGGTCTGGCTTCTCCTCATCTACTATTTCAAATATATAGTTTTTTATAAAATCTGTTACATGTGGAATATATTGAACAGTCTGACCAAGATAATCCCCTCTCCTTTCCTTTTCCCTTATCATTTCAAATACCTTTCCCATTGTCAGATTCCATTTTATTTTACAACTTATCCCCAGAAATCTTTCATAGTGTCCAAAGTCCATATCCACTTCGCCACCATCGTCTAAGACAAATACCTCACCATGTTCATATGGATTCATAGTGCCAGGATCTACGTTTAGATAACCATCACATTTTATTGGAATAATCTTTAGCCTTGAGGATAAAAGAAATCCTATGGATGCTGCAGCAATACCTTTTCCTAATCCTGAAAGAACCCCACCTGTAATGACTATGTATTTTGTTGTCATGGCCAACCGTTTTTGCTTAAATTATCCCTAAGTAAAAAATTAGTCAACACCCTTTATTTCTATATGATTGTTTCATTTCATCCATGTATTCAGGCAGACATACAGATCATTCTTGGAGATAGGCTTCCTACTCCTGAGGAAGGATCTATTCTAAAAAAGGCAGATGCAATAATACTTCCCCAGGGATGCAGTAAAAAGCTTTATGAGATATGCAAAAGATCAGGGGCAATGCTCTTTCCTGAATATAGATATAGATTTGAGTATGAAGGGAAGATTGGACAGACAAGGCTATTTAAAGAATTGAATCTTCCTCATCCATGTTCTATTCCTGTTGAAGATATAGAAGAGATTTCCAAAAAGTGGGATTATCTTTCTTCTAAAATCCCCTTTCTCCTAAAAAAAGACAAATCTCATGAAGGAGAGGGGATATATGTTATCAGAAGAAAGGAAGATCTCGAGAAGATAAAGGAGATAATGAGGAAAGAAAAGGTCCTGCTACAGGAGCTTATAAGATGTGGAGGAAATATTTTGAGGACAGTAGTTATAGGAGATGAGATAATAACATACTGGAAGAGGCCAGTTAAGGAAGGTCAGATTATTACCACTTTAAACAAAAATGCAATAATAGATCATAGCTGGATGCCTGAACTTCAGGAAAAGGGAAGAAAATTAGCAGAAGAGTTTATCTCAAAAACAGAGATAAATCTTGCTGCCTTGGATATGGTATTTAAGGAAAAGGAGCCTCTTTTCTTAGAGATAAACTATTATTTTGGGCGAAAAGGACTTGGTGGAAGTGATAATTATTATTCCCTCTTATTTCATGCAATAAAGAGATGGCTTAAAAAAAACGGAATATCAACTTCTTCGGTAAGGCTTATATTTTAGGGCCTGCCAAGAAATAGCAGGCCCTTTTTCTTACACCTCAAGCCAGGAATCAGAAAATAGGGTATGGCCTAAAATGACCTTTGCTGTCTTTACATAATCTGCCAATTTCCATCCATGATTTGGATTTTCTGGAAGTGAATTTA
>JALVZP010000267.1 GCA_027037575.1 Desulfobacterales bacterium
AGGCAAATGATCTATGGAATAGGGGAGAGATAGATGAGGCATTAAATACTTTGGATAAGGCATATTCTCTTATACTTAAGGTAAAATCAGATGATCCAGATATTGTTCAGCAAAGGGATGATTTAAGGATTACTATAGCAAGAAGGATTGTAGAGATATATAGCTCAAAATTTACCACTGCAAAAGGAAATGGGAAAGAGATTCCTTTGGTAATGAATAAATACGTAAAACAGGCCATAAAGATATTTCAAACAAAGGAGAGGAAATTCTTTATAGAGGCTTATAAGAGATCTGGAAGATATAGACCAATGATAGTAGAAAAACTTAAAAAAGCAGGACTTCCTACAGAGCTATCCTGGCTCCCACTTATAGAAAGTGGATTTAATACAAGGGCACTTTCAAGGGCAAGGGCCCTTGGGTTATGGCAATTCATTGCATCAACCGGATATAAGTTTGGACTGAACAGGACAAGATGGATAGATGAAAGGATGGATCCAGAAAAATCTACAGATGCTGCTATAGCTTATTTAAAAGAACTTCATCAGATATTTGGAGATTGGACAACTGCTTTGGCTGCCTATAACTGTGGAGAAGAGAGGGTTTTAAGATGCATAAGATCACAAAAGATAAACTATTTAGATAATTTCTGGGATCTCTATCAGCTCCTTCCTCCAGAGACAGCATTCTATGTTCCAAAATTTTTAGCAGTTCTCCATATAGTAAGTAACCCCGAAAAATATGGTTTTAAGCTTCCTCAAGCTGATCCTCCATTAGAGGTAGATACTATAATGGTGGACAAACAGGTCCATTTAAGAACAGTAGCAAAGTATATAGGTGTTCCATATAGGCTGCTTAAGGAGTTAAATCCAGAACTGAGACTAAATTGTACTCCTCCTGAACCTTATCCATTAAGAGTTCCAAAAGGGAAAGGAAAGATACTTTTGGCAAAATTGGATAAGATACCAGAGTGGCATCCTTCTACACCTTATATAATAAGGCATAGGGTGAGGAGAGGTGAAAGCCTTTATATATTGGCAAAAAGATATCATACAACTGTTTCAGCAATAATGAGATTAAATCACTTGAAAAATTGTAGAATCATAAGAGAAGGAAGAATACTAAAGATTCCTGTCGGATGGAGATATAAAAGAAGAGTCTTTACATATATTAGATATAAAAAATTTGCATATAGGGTAAAAAAAGGAGATTCCCTTTGGAAGATTGCAAGGAGATTTGGAGTAACTACAAGTGAGATAAGGATACTAAATAATATGAAAGGATCTGAATTAAGTATAGGTCAAGTTATTTATATACCTATAAATATGCCTACCAACCAAGTTCATCATGCTAAAAAGTCAAAATTAAAAAGATATAAAGTGAGAAGAGGAGATAGTCCATATCTGATAGCGAAAAGGTTTGGGATGAGTCTTTCGGAATTTTTGAGAGTAAACAATTTAAAAAAAGATAGCCTTATATTCCCAGGCCAGGTCGTTTTGGTAAAAAAATAGAGGAGGAATATTATGTGGGGAAGATTAAGATGGCTTAGCCATGCAGGTTTCATAATCACTTCTCCAAATGGAAAGATTATAATAATTGATCCCTGGATAAAGGATAATCCACTTTGTCCTATAACCTTAGATAGCATCGATAAAGTAGATATTGTTCTTGTAACACATGATCATTTTGACCACTTGGGAAATGCAGTAGATATAGTAAAGAAAACAGGTGCTACCATTGTAGTAGCACCTGAAACAGCAGTGAAATTACAGTCAGAAATGGGTGTTTCAAGTGAAAACATCATATTTGGTGGTTATGGAATGAATATAGGAGGAAGTGCAAATATAGACGGGATAAATATTACTATGACTCAAGCACTACATTCTTGTGAAACCGCATGTCCTACAGGATTTATAATAAGGCTTGAGGATGGATATACCATTTACCATGCAGGAGATACGGGTATCTTCGAATCTATGAGACTTTTTGGGGAGATATATCAAGTAGACTTAGCCCTTATCCCTATTGGAAGTGTATTTGTGATGGATCCTTATCAGGCAGCTCATTCCTTAAGGCTTATTAGGCCAAAAAGGGCAATTCCAATGCACTATAAGACATTTCCTATCCTGGAGCAGAATGCAGATAATTTTGTAAAGTTGGCGAATCAGATTGCTCCTGATGTAAAGGTAATTGTCCTAAATCCTGGTGATTCATTTATGCTTGCATAGATGGGGGAATTCGAATTTATAAGATTCCTGGAAGGTGAAAACAGTAGCTTCTTTCACAAAGAAGTAATAAGAGGGATAGGGGATGACTGCGCTGTAATAGAAAAAGATAAAGACTCTGTTATATTAATAAGCACAGAGCTCTTTATAGAAGATATCCATTTTCTAAGAGAAAAGACTTCCCCTTATAAACTTGGGATAAAGGCAGTAAATGCAAGCCTGAGTGATATTGCTGCAATGGGAGGTGTTCCTCTTTATCTCCTCTCTTCTGTTTCTGTCCCAAAGGACATAGGAATGGGTTATTTGGAGGTTCTATACAAGGGAATAAAGTATGCATGCAGCAGATATAAAGTCGATATAATTGGAGGAGATACCTCTTCTTCAATTAATAGGATTGCAATAAGTATTACTGTAATTGGAAAAATGGAAAAAAGAAAAGTAGTTTATAGAAAAGGAGCAAGACCTGGTGATTTGATATATGTTACTGGATATCTGGGAGATTCTGCAGCAGGTCTTTTTCTTTTAAAAGAAGAAATTGATGCCCCTCTGGATGTAAAAAAGAAACTAATAGATTCCCATAACATACCAGAACCAGATATCCTTGCAGGAAGGATTGCGTCTGAATATGAATTTGCAAGTGCTATGATAGATATAAGTGATGGACTTGTTGCTGATTTGAATCATATATGTGAACAAAGCAATGTAGGCGCTATCCTCAATTTAGAAGATATCCCTTTTTCAAAAGAGCTGTTTTCTTTAAAAGATAGACTTTCAATCTATGAACTGGCTTTATATGGAGGTGAAGACTACAAGCTTATCATAATTGTAAGACCTGAAAAAAGAAGGGATTTTGAAGAGATCTTTAAAAAGAGGGGGATTCTTTGCTTTAAAATAGGTGAAATTAAAAAAGAAAAGGGAATAAAAATCTCATCAAAGGAAGGGATAAAAGAATTAGAGATAAGAGGATATGAGCATTTTTAACTCTATTATCTTGTCAAAAGAGCTCTTTTTTATGCCAATTCCAAGCCTTAAAAAATCGAGAAAATCCCTATCTAAAGGGAGAAGGTGGATATATGTTTCACTTCCATGATATTTTTCTGAAATATTCCTCAATTTATAAAAGAGCCTAGAGATTAATTCAGGGGCAATAATTTTTCCTTTTCCTAATAAGGTTTTTACAATATATGCAGCAGCTCTTGGATCATAATCCGTATTCAAGAAAGGATATTTTTTTCTTAGCCTTTCTAAACTAATTTTTGTATAATTTTCTTTATTTGCTATATATTCTAAGATCTCTCTTCCCCATCTTAGCAATTTAAAAACAGGATTATATCTTCTGCTTGAATAAGAAAAAGAATCCATCCCCTCCGAAAAATTCAGTAAGAAGAGCTTTGTATTTAAATTTAATTCAGAAAATATCCTTGCTTCTAAGCAATATTCCCTTCTACATTTTTCCCCATAACCTGTAAGATCTCTTAAATCCTTTCCTTTATTCTGATAAGGATGAAGCAAGCACCCAATCAATTTATGTTCTTTATCTAAGTAACCAAGTGCCCAGCAACTAAATCCTATTATAGGTTTTTCTCTAATTGCAAAAGAAGATGTATTTTCTCTTAGCATCCTCTTAATGATATTCTTATACTGGATATGTTCATATCCCTTTGGCCTTATAGGAGGACAGCATGCAAAACAGCTTTTTTCTCTATCGGGCATACAAAGGTTTATGGCCTTTAGGTTCTCCATTCTTTTATAAGCCTCCTTCTTCTTTCTCTTGCAAGTTCTCTTTTATCCTCAACCTCATCTGATTCATCAACAATCTCATGCCCTAAGATTTCCTCTAAGACATCCTCAAGTGTAATAAGTCCTGCAAGCCCTCCATATTCATCTAAGACAATAAACATATGTTCTCTTCTTTCCAGGAATTCCAAAAGCACCTGACTTAGCCTTGCAAGTTCAACAACAAAATGGGCAGGCCTCATAATTTGAGTGAGCTTTATATCTTTATTTCCTTTTATAAGCTGAACAAATATATCCTTTACATGAACTATTCCTACTATGTCTTCCTTGTCTTTGTCATATACAGGTATCCTGCTATGTTCCCATTTTTCATTTATCCTGATCACCTCTTCTATAATCATATGCTCACTTAGAGAAAAAATAACAGTCCTTGGAGTCATTACATCCTTTACTATTTTGTTATTAAGGCTCAGGATATTCTCTATCATCTCTTTCTGAAGTGGATCTATACCTCCCGTCTTAAAACTAAGATGTGCCATTATTCTTAATTCATCTGCTGAAACAGACTCTTGAGTTTTCTCCTTTGCTATTACCTTTGTTATAAGGCTGATCATCCATATAGCAGGGCTCATTATCCATACAAGTACCTTTAAAGGATATGCAATAATAGGCATAAAAAATTTTGAATAGACTACTCCTGCTGTCTTTGGAATTATTTCAGAAAAGATCAGGATTGCTAAGGTAAAAAAGATGGAGAAATATGTAAGTTTTTCGTGCCCAAATACGGTAGCAGCTGCCGAACCTGCGAATGCAGCTCCTGCAGTATTTGCAATAGTATTAAGGGATAAAATTGCTCCTATAGGTTTATCTATATTTTCTCTTAATTCTTTAAATATCTTTCCTGCCCTGCTTCCTGAATTTGCAAGTGTCTCTATGTGTCTTATTGGAACAGAATAAAGGACTGCTTCACAAAGAGAGCATATAGCAGAAATGACTATTGCAAAGCTAACTGAAAGTATTAACTCAAGCATTTTAATCAAACCTCCTCATATCTTCAGGTGAATTTATGTTTATGAGAAATCTAAGCTCAGGATCATATTTTTTTATTTCTCCCTCTTCTACAAACCTTATAGATACGTTTGGGAAAAAAGACCTTATACTATATCTTTTCTGAGAAATGGATTCTTGTATAAATGGAATGCATCTCTTTGTATAAATAGCATGTAATGGTTCTATATTTTTACCTATTTTTGGTATAACCACATCAAATCCATTTCTTATTTGAACCATATATCTTATAAGAAATGGATTTAAAAATGGCATATCACATGCCACAAAGAATCCTGCATAATTTTTCATATTCAAGATACCTGTTAGTATCCCTCCAATTGGGCCTAATCCTTTTATTACATCTTTAAAAATAGGAATTTCTTCATTCAGGTATTTCTTATCTTCATTTGCTATTATTATCACTTCTTCAAATACCTGCTTCATTACAGATGTGACTCTCTTAATCAAAGGAATCCCATTAAATAAGGCAAATGCCTTATCTTTTCCATATCTGAGGCTTTTCCCACCAGCAAGAATAACTCCTGTTACGTCTCTTATAGAAGGGAATTTCATAGGATGGATTTAAAATAGGCTATTGTCTTTTCAATTCCTTCTTCTATAGATATTTTTGGCTCCCAATCTAAGATTCTCTTTGCAAGACTAATATCGGGTCTTCTTCTTATAGGATCATCCTTTGGTAAAGGTAAAAAGATTATCTTTGATCTACTCTTGCACATCTTTAAAATCAATTCTGCAAGTTTTAATATACTTATCTCTTCTGGATTCCCTAAGTTTATTGGTCCAGTAATCTCATCTGATGTCTCCATCATCCTCATCATCCCATCTATCATATCATCTACATAGCAGAAAGATCTTGTCTGTGATCCATCTCCATATACGGTTAATGGCTGATTTGTCAGGGCCTGAATTATCAAATTGCTTATTACTCTTCCGTCCTTTGGGTGCATCCTTGGCCCATAGGTATTAAATATCCTGATCACCTTTATTCTTACATTGTTCTGTCTATGATAATCAAAGAAAAGTGTCTCTGCACATCTCTTCCCCTCATCATAACATGACCTTGGTCCTATAGGATTTACATTTCCCCAATATGATTCATCCTGAGGATGTTTTTCTGGATTTCCATATACCTCACTCGTAGATGCCTGTAATATCTTTGCCCTTATCCTTTTTGCAAGTCCAAGCATATTTATTGAACCAATTACATTTGTTTTTACTGTCTTAATGGGATTATATTGATAATGAATAGGAGATGCAGGACACGCAAGATTATATATCTCATCTACTTCTACATATAATGGATGAATTATATCGTGCCTTATGAGCTCAAAGTTTCTATTTTTTAATAGATGGGCTATATTATTCTTTGAACCAGAAAAGAAATTATCAACACATATCACCTCATACCCTTTATCCAGAAGTCTTTCACATAAATGTGATCCTAAAAATCCTCCTCCACCTGTAACCAGAATCCTCTTAGGTTGATATGGTCTCATAGCAAAAAAAAAGATAACAGATCTCTTTTAAATCTTCAATTAAATGGAATTCTTGACTTCAAAGAAAGTATGATTATCTTTTTTAGCGAAAAAAAGAGAAAACCCTCTGAAAGGAGGTGAAGGAATATGACAAGGATGTTAGACCTTGTTCCATATAGAGGTTCACTAATGGGAAGAGACCTGCTAAGAGATATGAGAGATGTATTTGATAGATTTGAAAGATTATTTGAGGATTTTGAACTTCCAACAATCTTTGAAGAAAGAGAAACCTGGATGCCTGCATTTGATATTGCGGAAAATGAGAAGGAGTATATTGTAACCGCAGAAGTTCCAGGGATAGATCCTAAGGATATTGAAATAACAATCTCAAATGGTGTTCTTACAATAAAAGGTGAAAAGAAGAGAGAAGAGGAAGATAGAGGTGAAAATTACTACTATATGGAAAGGCAGTATGGTGCATTCCAGAGAAGCTTCCGTCTACCTGAGGAAGTGAATGAGGATGAAATAGAGGCAACATATAAGAATGGTGTATTAAGGCT
>JALVZP010000268.1 GCA_027037575.1 Desulfobacterales bacterium
TATGTGCTTCCTTCAAATATAGACAGGGCAAAAAAGGAGATAGAGGAGCTAATTAAAAAGAAAAGGGCAAAGATAGAGGGGATTGAAGAGGAAACACTCATCTATGAGGGAAAAGAAAGGGATTTTTTAAGGATAATATGCCTCCTTCCACAGGATACTCAGAAGATAAGGGATGTTGTAAAGGTGCTTGAGGCAAAAAGGGGAGGCACAGGGAGTGTGATAGATGAATTTGAATACCAGATTGGATTTTATAGGTCATATCTTATGGATAGATCCCTTTCAGGACTTTCCTATGTAGAAATAGATGCAGAGGAGACGAAGGAAAAGGTTGGGGAAGAAAAAGCATTTGTTGCAAAGAAGATAAAAGATCTTCCCTGGAATCCTCCTTCTCTTAAGATATTGGCCTTTGATACAGAGGTGATTGAACTTAAAAGAGGTGGAAGAAATCTAATAATGATCTCTACTTACGGTAAAGATTTAAAGAAGATTCTCACATTTAAAGAGGCAGACTATCCTGACTATGTAGAAGTATTAAGGGATGAAAGGGAGCTTATAAGGAGGTTCGTTCAGCTCATTAAAGAATATGATCCAGATATTATATGTGGCTATAATACAGATCTATATGATTTTGTTGTATTAAGGGAGAGGGCTCAAAAGCTAAGGGTTTCATTAACAGATCTATCAAGGGATCTTTCAGGTGTAACACTAAGCAGAAGAGCACGCTTTAGCACTGCAAGGCTTAAAGGAAGGGTTCACATAGACATATTTAATTTCATAAACAACATACTTTCTCCCATACTTCAGACAGAGGTATTAAGCCTTGATGCAGTATCTTCTGAGATACTTGGAGATGAGAAGATAGAAATGCAATATCATCAGATAATTGAGGCATGGCAAAAAGGAAAGGAACTTCCAAGGCTTGCAGAATACTGCCTTAAGGATTCAGAGCTTGCATATAGGCTTACAGAGACACTCCTTCCGCAGATCATACAAAACACTTTTATTGTTGGACAGAGCTTATATGATGTTTCCAGGATGACATATAGTCAGCTCGTAGAGTGGTTTTATTCTAAGAGGGCAAAGCAGACAAGAAGGATTATCCCAAACCAGCCAAAGTTTGATGAAATAAAGGCAAGGCAAAAGGAAACATATATAGGAGGATATGTAAAGGAACCAGAGCTTGGACTTCATGAAAATATTGCAGTGGTAGATTTTGCATCCCTATATCCATCAATCATTTCAACCTATAACATTTCCATAGAGACACTCAATTGTGAATGCTGCAAGGGAGATGGACATAAGGCACATGGTCTTCCTTACTGGTTTTGTAAAAAGAGGGATGGCTTTGAATCTACTGTGATAAAGGAGCTTCTTCAGGAAAGGGAAAAGATAAAGGAAAGGATAAAGGAGCTTCCAAAGGACTCCTTAGAAAGGTATCTCCTTGACACAAGACAGAAGGCAATAAAGACAATAGCAAATGCAAGCTACGGATACTATACGTTTGCAGCAAGCAAATGGTATTGTAAGCCATGTGCAGAATCTATCACATCTATTGGAAGATACTGGATACAGGAAGTAATGAAAAAGGCAGAAGATTCTGGATTTAAGCCAATCTATGGTGATACAGATTCTGCATTCCTTATGATTGGAGAAAGATCAAGAAAGGATCTATTGGATTTCTTAGATAAAGTAAACAAAGAGCTTCCTGGGATGATGAGATTGGAGCTTGAGGGATTTTATAAGAGGGGAATATTTATTCCAAAGGAAATAGGAGGTGGAACTGCAAAGAAGAGATATGCACTTATAGATGAGGAGGGAAATCTCAAGATAAGGGGACTTGAAAAGGTTAGAAGGGACTGGTCTCAGATAGCAAAGGATACCCAGGAAGAAGTTTTGATAAAGCTTTTAAGGGATGCAGACATAGAAGGGGCTGTTCAGGTTGTAAGAGATTCAATTAATAGGCTTAGATCTGGAGATTTTGATATACATGAGCTTGTTGTATATGAACAGCTTTCAAAGCCATTAGAGGAATACAAACATACAAGTCCTCATGTTGAGGCAGCAAGAAAGCTTGTAAAGGAAGGGATAGA
>JALVZP010000269.1 GCA_027037575.1 Desulfobacterales bacterium
CTATCCTTATCCATCTTGTTGCTCCATTTACTGTGTGTCCAATAAAAAAAAGGGATATAAGTGATATTATGCAGAGGATAAGCATACCATATACAAGTCTTTTATCAGAGTAGATATGAAGAGGAATCATCATTGAGGCATACATAAGAATAAAGCCTAATATGCAAAAAAGGATCTGCCTCTTTAGATACACATATTGATTACCAAATCTATGAAGAGAAAGATTTGCACTTGCCTCATATATAAAGAGAAGCCCTATACAGATAAGGATAAATGCACAGAAGAAGATAAGGTAATCAAATTGCAGACTATCTTCTTTCATCCATCAAACATCCTCTTTACTGCCTTTTTAAATTCATCTCCCCTGTGTTCATAATCCCTGAACATATCAAAGCTTGATGTTGCTGGAGAAAGAAGAACAACATCTCCTTTTTCTGCCCTTGATACTGCCTTTGAAACTGCCTCATACATTGTATCTGCAATCTCTGATCTTATCCTTTCTTTTTCAAACTCCATCTTCATCTTATTTGCTGTCTCTCCTATAAAAACAGCATACTTTACCTTTCCTTTTGCCTCCTTTGCAAGCTCAGAATAGTTTAATCCTTTATCCTTTCCACCTGCAATAAGTATTACTGGTTCTTTAAAGCTTTTTATTGCCTTAATAGATGAATCTATATTTGTTGCCTTTGAATCATCATAAAACGCTATGCCATCCTTTTTAAACACCAGTTCTATCCTGTAAGGAAGTCCTTTAAACCTTTTTATCGTATTTTCTACCAGCTCTTCTTTTATCCCAAGAATCATTGAAGAAATTATTGCTGGCATAATATTTAATAGATTATGCTCTCCCCTAAGCCTTATACCATCTACAGGAAACCTTTTTTTTATATTGTCCAAACAAAAAATTATGGAATCTCTATCCAGAAATGCACATCTTCCCTGTTTCTTTTTTATTCCATATCTCAGCACCTTTATACCCTTGGGAGATACCTGTGAAAGGATCCCATCCTCATCATTTAATATGGCATATCCGGATCTTTGATTCTCAACAAGTTTTAACTTGCTTTTTACATAATCATCAAAGCTTTTATATCTATCCAGGTGATCGGGTGTTATATTTAAGATGATAGAGATAAATGGTGAGAAGTCCTTTATTGTATCAAGCTGAAAGCTACTTACTTCAAGCACAATATATTCATATTTTTTATCTTCAAGTAGGCAGGAAATAAATGGTCTTCCAATATTTCCTCCAACAAATACATCTAAGCCAGCACTTTTAAATATCTCTCCAATAAGACTTGTAGCAGTAGATTTTCCATTTGTCCCTGTAATAGCTATTATTGGACTTTTTACAAACCTGTATGCAAGTTCTATTTCTCCAATAACTGGAATACCTATCTTCCTTGCCTCATCAAGTATATCCAGATGCTCTGGGACACCAGGGCTTACTACAATTATATCTGATTCAAGGATCGTTCTTTTATCATATCCTCCAGATCTAACTTCACATCCTATTTCTTTAATTCTTTCTACATAGTCCTTATTCAGATCATCTTCTTTTTTTATATCATTTACACAAACATCTATTCCTCTCTTTTTTAAGAATAATGCAGTATAGAATCCTGATATGCCAAGTCCTATAACAGATACTTTCATCTTATCTTTAAGGTGCTAAGTCCAAGAAGTGCTAAGATGATTGATATTATCCAGAATCTTACTATTATCTTTGGTTCAGGCCATCCTTTAAGTTCAAAATGATGATGAATTGGTGCCATCTTAAATATCCTTTTCCCACCTGTAATCTTAAAATAGAGCACCTGGAATATAACAGATATAGTCTCTATAACAAAAAGTCCTCCTATAATCAGAAGTAAAAGCTCCTGCTTTACAATAATTGCTATTGTCCCAAGGATTGCACCTAAGGAAAGGGAACCAACATCTCCCATGAATACTTCTGCTGGATATGCATTATACCAGAGGAATCCAAGACATGCCCCTATTATGCTTCCACAAAATACAGTAAGCTCTCCAGAATGTCTTATATGAGGGATATGCAGATAAGAAGAGATTATCTTATGCCC
>JALVZP010000270.1 GCA_027037575.1 Desulfobacterales bacterium
TCGTAGAAAGATGATACTGGGGTTCTTATCACTTGAAAGTTGTTTCCACACACTTTGATAAAGAGCCGATATTTTTATCCTGATTAGTATAGAAGATGATATTTTCAACTAAGGGAAGATAAATCTTAAATATCTACCTGCCAGAACGGATCCTGGATAGCATACTCACGCTTAATTTCAAAGGTGATGAAAAGGTTATCTATATACTGGTCTGCCCCCCGCTCTGAAGAAATATAACTTTTTGTATCAAGATCCTATGGCAAGGCTCCGAAAGCGTCACAATAAGCCAATGGTGTAGTATTCTTTATTGGCCGCACTGACAGATGAATATACCTTATAGGAGCTTTCTTCTGCTTTAATCTGCTATGTGCCTGGGAGCAAGGTATCTGAGGGCATAAGGCTAAAAATAGATAACTATGGAAGTCTGAAATCTTAGATATATTTATCCTTCCCCCTTTTTTTCAGTTCTTCTACGATCTTTCTTATGTCCTGGGATCTTCTCAGGTCTGCTACAAGAAGGGCATCATCTGTATCTACGATAAGTATGTCCTTTATTCCTATGCATGCAACAGTCCTTTTTCCCCTTGAACTTATAAAGCTTCCTTTACAATCAATAGTGAGGACATCACCTTCTATAAGGTTTCCATCTTTATCATGCTCACTCTTTCTGAGCTCATATATGGAAAACCATGATCCAACATCACTCCATCCGCAATCTGTAGGAACAACATAGACATCAGTATCTGTTTTTTCCATTATCCCATAGTCGAATGATATGTTCGGTGCCTTCTCATATGCCTTCCTGAGCGCATCCTCAAATCCTTCCTTATCAAATAGATCCTCTAACCCCATGATTGCATTATACAGATCTGGAAGATATTTCCTCGTCTCATTCAGGATTGTATCTGCCTTTGCCACGAATATGCCTGCATTCCAGTAATACTTCCCAGTTTCAAGATACTTCTTTGCAGTCTCAAGATCTGGCTTTTCTACAAACTGTCTTACCCTATAAACCTCTTTCCCATTCAGAATCATTGGCTCATCTTCCCTTCTTATATAGCCATATCCTGTCTCAGGTCTCGAAGGAACAATACCAAGAGTAACAATTCCTCCTGAGCTTGCTATTTTTCCTGCCAAGGTAAGGGAATCCAAGAATGCCTTTTTATCTGAAATGTAGTGATCAGAAGGAAGGAATGCTATTGCATCGTCTATACCTCTGTATTTTGCATATAGTGCACCTAAGGCAATGCATGGTGCTGTGTTTCTTCCAAATGGCTCTGCTATAATACGAACCCTCTTTCCTTCAAATAGCCTCTTTGCTTCACTTAGATGATCCCTTCCCAGGATTATGCACATATGATCATCATCTATGATCTCAGATATCCTCTTGTAGGTCTCAACTATCATTGGATCCTTTCCAACAATATCCAAAAACTGCTTTGGCCTAAGTCTTCTGCTAAGTGGCCAAAACCTTGTTCCAGATCCACCTGCCATAATTACTGCAAACATATCTGCCTCCTATGTCCTGTATTCTGCATTTATCCTTATGTAATCGTATGTGAGATCGCATGTAAGGATCCTATCTTCAAAATTTCCATTTTTTAGGTCTATAACTATCTTAAACTCATCCCTTTTCATCCTTTCTGCTGCCGCCTCCTCCTTTCCTTCAACACCCTTTCCAGAAGATACGATCTTTACATCCTCTATCCATATATCTACCTTCTCAGGATCAAATTCTGCTCCTGATCTTCCAAGAGATGCCATTATCCTTCCCCAGTTTGGATCTCCTCCAAATATAGCAGTCTTTACAAGAAGGGAGTTTGCTACCCCTCTTGCTGCCTTCTCTGCATCAGAGGGATCCTTTGCCCCTTTTACGATAACTTCTACAAGTTTACTTGCCCCTTCCCCATCCTTTACAATCATCCTTGAAAGCTCAGAGCATACCTTAAAGAGACCCTCCCTAAGGCCATCCATATCCTCTCTTTCAGAAGCTCCATTTGCCATAAGGATTACCGTATCATTTGTGCTTGTATCTCCATCCACTGTAATCCTGTTAAATGTCCTATCTACTGCTTCTTTA
>JALVZP010000271.1 GCA_027037575.1 Desulfobacterales bacterium
CGGGAAAGGATTTCTTTGACTTTGTACATGCCTCTACCTCTATCTTCATTGATTCCCCTTGCGCTACCTTCTGTATTACCTCCTTTATCCTTTCCTCATCCTCCTTCTTTATCCATCCAACCTCCCAAAAGTATCTTCCTATTACTTCATCTTCTCTAAAACCAACCTTAAATGCCGTCTTATTTACAAACTCTATTCTCCCATGTCTATCAAGTATTCCAGCAAGGCTCTGCATTGCATTTATAAGGTCATATGTCTTTTGAAGTTTATCTTGTGTCTCCTTAAGCTTTGTTATATCCTGGCCTTCTGCAACTAAATACTCAACCTTTCCATTTTCATCGATTACAGGTCTAAGGCTAAACTGGATGTATATAAAGGTATCTCTTGTCCTTATTTTCTCATTGTAGATTATCCTTTCTCCATTTGCTGCCCTCTCTATTGCATCCTTAAGCCTTTCCTGAACCTCCTTTGAATATGACCACCAGTATGCATCCCAAAAATATTTCCCTATAATCTCAGAATAGCTTGAATTAGTTGCATCAATAGCAGTTCTATTTACCATAAGAATCTTTCCATCATTAGAGATCTTTGCATTAAAGGTAAGGAGATGATCCACATATTTTTCCAGATCCTTTTGCCTTTTTTTCTCTTGTGTAATGTCTTCAGCAAAGAGTATTAAGTAAAAAACTTCTTTTTTCTGATTATGAAGAATAGGCACAAGATATGTCATTGCCCAAAATTCTTCACCATTTTTCCTTTTTCCTATAATTTCCCTTCTTATTTCTTTATGATTCTTATACACCTGATCAATTAGCTGTTTAAGTATGTCATTGTCTGAAGAGAAAATACTATAATTCTTTAATCTTTCTCTTTCATTTTCATCATATCCCCACATCCTGGAGACGGCAGGATTCATGTAAAAAATCCTCTTTTCAGGATCAAGTAATGCCACACCACATGGATCACTTTCTATAATGCTTTTAAAAAGATCCATTTCTTCTTCTAATAATTTTGCTGTCTCTTGCATTATATATATCCCTCCTTTTCCAAAAAGAGCAGTATCTCCTGTGCTGCCTCTTCTGGAGTAAGGTTTGTCGTGTCTATCCTTACCTCAGGAGAGACAGGAGGCTCGTATGGATCATCTATCCCAGTAAATCCCTTTATAAGACCTGCCCTTGCCTTTGCATAAAGTCCTTTTCTATCCCTCTTCTCACATACCTCAAGTGGAGTTGCTACATGAACCTCTATGAAGCCTCCATACTCCTCTATCATCTTCCTTACCTCAGCCCTTGTGGCTGCATAAGGTGCAATGGGAGCACATATTGCAATTCCCCTATTCTTCGTGATCTCCCTTGCAACGAATCCAATTCTTCTTATGTTTATGTCCCTGTGCTCCTTTGAAAATCCCAATTCACTTGAAAGATGCTTCCTTACTATGTCTCCGTCAAGCAAGGTAACAGGTCTTTCTCCCATCTCCATGAACTTTGCATATAAGACCTTTGCAATAGTGGATTTTCCAGCTCCAGAAAGTCCTGTCATAAATATGGTAAATCCCTGTTTTCTTGGTGGAGGATAGCTCTTTTGAAGCTCCTCTATTACCTCTGGAAATGTTGCCCATTCAGGAATACTCTTCCCTTTCCTTATCCTCCTTCTTATCTCTGATCCTGTAATGGACAATGCCTCTATCCCATCAGGAACCTCGCTTCTTGGCCTGTATTCCTCCTCTTCTGGAACATATACCATCTCCTCAAATGGAATGATCTCTATCCCTATCTCCTCCTTATATATATTCGCCATTCTGCTTGCCTCGTCTGGTAAATAGAACTTGTGTTCAGGACTTGCATGATCATGTCCTACTATGAAGTGGGTGCATCCATAGTTTCTTGCAATAATTGCATGAAGTATTGCCTCCCTTGGTCCTGCCATCCTCATGGCAAGTGGAAGGAGATTTATCATAAAGGACTCTGGAGGATAGTAGTGGGCTATCCTCTTATAGCACCTTACCCTTGTATAGTGGTCGAAGTCTCCTGGCTTTGCGATTCCAGCAATTGGAAGAAGCAAGAGATTTGCCTTT
>JALVZP010000272.1 GCA_027037575.1 Desulfobacterales bacterium
GCAGGCCCTTTTTCTTACACCTCAAGCCAGGAATCAGAAAATAGGGTATGGCCTAAAATGACCTTTGCTGTCTTTACATAATCTGCCAATTTCCATCCATGATTTGGATTTTCTGGAAGTGAATTTATATCTATCTCCTCTCCATCCATCACCTTATGCACAAGCTCCACTATGTCTGGCCTTTCTCCCCTTGCAAGAGCAATCAGTCCATCATCATGTGCGTCTGCAATACAGGAATACATCCCTTTTCTCTCAAGCATTATCATGTATGTCTGATTGATAATTGGCCTTAGATGTGTTGGAACACCATTAGAGACATTAGAAAGACCACATGTAGATTTGACACCAGGAGCAATATCCTGAAGCATATCCATAAAATTGAGGAGACTTAT
This sequence comes from Desulfobacterales bacterium, assembly GCA_027037575.1. GTDB lineage: Bacteria > Desulfobacterota > DSM-4660 > Desulfatiglandales > JALVZP01 > JALVZP01. The sequence goes on from JALVZP010000272.1 coordinate 393, forward strand.
TAGCTGTTGCTGCTGGATATTTAATGGGGTTACTATTCCATCTACAAATATATCTTCATTTTTTATCCCTGCCTGATTCATTGCATATACCAGCTCTGCGCAGAGTGCTGCCCTTTCATTCTCATCCCTTGGAAGCCCTTCTGGTCCCCACATAAGTGCAATCACCTGTGCATTGTATTTTACTGCAAGGGGGATCATCTTCTCATATCTTTCTGGCCTGCACATAATTGAATTTATAAGGGCCCTTCCACTTTTATGTGCTGCAAGACCTGCTTCCATTGCCTCAATATTGGATGTATCTAAGCTGAGTGGAGGATGATCAGGAACCTCTTCCTCAATCGTCTTTACAATCCACTCCATAAGCTCTGGACCATTCTTCCTTGCAGGACCAATGTTTATGTCTATCCAGTCCATTCCCTTTTCTTTTTGATACTTTACCTCTTCAATAATTGGCCTTGGATCTCTATTTTTAAACGCCTCTGCAAACCTCTTTGAAATTACATTTATGTTCTCTCCTATCAGTTTCATATAACCCACTCCTTTCTTTTTTTTATCTTGGTTGATAGCCAAGTTCTCTTAAGAATTTTGGAATCAATGCTGCATCTCTTGGCCCTACAATAATCTCCCAATCTGGAAGCTCTTCCTCAAGCTCACCTGCAACTGCTGCTGCATAGCCAGGAATTATTAACCTCTTCTTTGCAACCTTATTCTCAATTCCACATCTCTTTACAAATGCAGCTATAAGGTCTCCTGAAAACTTCCCTGCTGCCCATGCAGTCATAACAGAAAGTCCTTCTGTATCCATTATGAGTAGCCAGCTTGGGACCCTGCTTCCTTCTATTTCTCCACTTACTATGAAGTATGTAAGTGAGAAGTTTGTAGTAATGAGAACAGGAGAATTTTCGTCTGGAGAGTTTATCTCGTATATTCCCTCTGTTACTGTCATTGGCCTTTGTGGGTCGGTAAAGATGTTTAGCCTTTCTACAAGAAGTGGAAATAGGCTATCTCCTCTAAAGTCTGAAAGGACTACCATGCTTCCATATTTTGGAATAAGCATAGCAGCAATCATTGTCTCTATATCTAAATTGCTTGCCATCTCACATGGAAATGTGATTGTTGGAAATCCAAGTGCCCTGTTTCCTGCCTTAAGAGCTGCCCTCCTTATGACTACCATATCCTGAAATACCTGCTTTAATTCCCTTGATCCAGAATCAAGGACAAGCTCCTTAAGTCCCATTCCCATAAGCTTTTCTGTAAGAGGAATCAGCCCTTCCACACTTTCTGCCTTTACAGCAAGGGGAAGCTTCATCTCCTTTGACATATTTCCCATCTCATCTACATTATCCTTTGTTGCTGCATATAGAAGTGGTCTCTTGAATGCACATGCTTCAGCAGCAACCTTCATCACATCAGGCTTTTCGCTCATAAGCACAACACAGAATTCACTTTCTTTTGCTATCTTTTCTGCAACACTCTTAAATTTCTCTGAATTTCCATCCACATCCTTTACTGCTACAAACTCAGGTCTTAAATTTAGTCCTACCCTCTCATACTGAAATGCATTCCATTCCTTGAGCTTTCTATCCAGGACATTAAGATCTATGTCAGAATTTACCAGTACCCCTATGGCAGTAGGATTGTAGAATGTCTTTTCATGCCTGAACATTACTGTTTCACCA
>JALVZP010000273.1:0-1738 GCA_027037575.1 Desulfobacterales bacterium
GGAAGATCTCAAAGGAGGTATTTATATCAACCAGGTTTTCAAAATAGATGGAGATGATAATATCTATTCTTTCATCATAGATCTGGATATCATCCTTGAGCTTAAACTCTTTTATCCTCTCTTTTATGTAGTCTTTTATATGTGCTATCCTTTTCTTTCTTGCCTCTTCAAATCTCTTTATTAAAGCTGGATCATTCGGGTTTTCTAAGAGCTTTTTCAGCTCCTCTTTTGGACTTTCTACTATCTCTGGAGTAACTACAAATCTCCTTATATCAGTTGATGGGAGCTTCTTTTCAAAATGAATCAGCACCTTTTCTATTGCATTTACAAGCCCTCTTGCCCCTGTCCTTTGAGATGCAGCAATGTCTGCAATCTTTTCAAATGCCTCATCCTCAAACTCTATATCTATTCCATATGCCCTAAAGTCTATTCTCTTGCTCAATACTACTGGAGTATTCGGATTCTTCAGTATCTCTACAAGATCATCCCTTGTAAGCTCATCTAAGACAACAATAACAGGAAGCCTTCCAATAAACTCTGATTCAAATCCAAACTCTACTAAATCCTGTGGAGTTACATGCTTTAGGATATCCCATGGTGTCTCCTTAGAGGATACATCTGCCTCAAATCCTATACCCTGTTTTTGAAGCCTCTTCTTTATAATATCTGCAAGTCCATTAAATGCTCCACTAACAATAAAAAGGATATTTTTTGTATTTATTACTCTTCTTGGCCTTTTTCCTGTCTTCCTGTAATATTCTATTGCCTGAAGCTGGGATACAGGATCATGTGGCACCCTCAGATCTACTTCTGTCTCTTCCATTGGCTTTAAAAGTGCTCTCTGGACACCAGTCCTTGACACATCATGTCCGATAATATCCTTTGAAGAGGCAATCTTGTCTATCTCATCAATATATATGATTCCATATTGTGCAAGCTCTATATTATCTCCTGCCTCATGGACCAGATCCCTTACAAGATCCTCTACATCCCCACCAACATATCCTGTTTCACTAAACTTTGTTGCATCACCCTTTACAAACGGGACACCAAGCTTTTGGGCAATGAGCTTTACAATATATGTCTTCCCAACACCAGTTGGACCAATCATGAGAATATTGTTCTTTATAATTCCTACATTGTTTATCCCCTTCTCATTGTTCTTCTTTGCATACCTTATTCTATTAAAATGGGTGCATATCTTGGTTGCAAGGATAGAGATTGCCTCTTCTTGCTTTACCACATAGCTTCTTAGATACGCCTCCAGCTCCTCTGGGAAGAGATCAAAATTTACAACAAAGTCCTTTGGAGATCTTCCCTCTATATCCTCTTCCTCCCTTTCTTCCTTTGGGAAGAGCAGAGAGGGAGATATTACCTTTACCCTCCCCCCATATTTCTTGGAGAGATATTCACTTAATTCTTTTTCAAGTTCCTTGTGATCAGGGAATTTATCTCTATCCATTTTTAAACCTCTATGTAGTTATTACCCTTTTTACTTCAGGAACAGCCTGTTTTATTAAACGCTCGGCCCAGAGACCCAGGACCGCTCCACCTGTAGCTCAGCAACTACTCTTTAACTGAGTGATCTTTATAAAGACCTCTGCCTTTTCAGTATCCACATTTACCAAATCCATACGTGCTCCAACCATCCTGTTAAGCCTTGGGTTAACATCTTTTAATAACTTTTCTATCTTTTCTTTTAAACTCATATCAATCTCCTTTCCATTTTTTTAATTTT
>JALVZP010000273.1:1748-2061 GCA_027037575.1 Desulfobacterales bacterium
GTATTCATCCATCTTTTCTATCAAATACTGCTTGCAGGAATCTATTAGGGCTATTGCATATTGATACTTCAGATTTTCTTTGTAATTGAGAATACTAAATTGGATAGATTCAAGACTTTGCCTTTTTATTTTTCTCAATCCATCTTCTAATGCCTTTATCTTTTCCTTTGTATCACTCTCTTCCTTCTCCCGCTTTAAAATACTCTTTATATGTGTCCAGAATCTATAAATCCCAAATCTCAAAACAGTTTCTGTCCCAAGCATAATATTATATTCTAAGGCAGATTTAATAGACGGCAGAGCTATTTTATAG
>JALVZP010000274.1 GCA_027037575.1 Desulfobacterales bacterium
TTCTGATCCTTTCTCTATACTCCCCCTCTGAATAATCCCTATTAAGATCACCACTTTCTACGAGATCCAGTAATATTTCAGGCTCTTTTGTAATGGCTCGAAAGATAAAGTCGCTAAGGGGAAGAATATGCTTAATCCTTTCTTCCTCTATAAGTTCCTCTATAGGGATTTCCTTTTTCCTTGCTGACTCTATTAATGCCTTATATCTACTTTCCGCCTCCCTCAAAAATGATGTCATCATAGCATGCAATTGCCTCACTCTTTGTATTATCAGAATCTGTCATTATTCCAATCAGCTTTACAGGCTTTATCTTTTTTCCAAAAAGACGCCTGTAGTCCTCTAATACATTTACCCTTTCCTTGATCCATTTATGAAGTGGAGAATTTCTGTTCTCCAAGATGATGATCTTTGTGTTAGATGCATATGGGCTTTTGGTAGTAAATCCAATGGGAAGATCACTTGCACTCCACACATACTTTATCGCCTTTGGATTCCACATCTTCCAGGTGGGAAATACCACATATATGGCAGCAGGGCTGTCTCCAGTCTTCTTGTATCTTTCATCTGCCCCCTTGCATAGCCTATCTACACGCCATTTCCATGTAAGTATTGGAAATTCTTTTAGATCTACCTTTATCTTCTTTCCTATCTGAACGGCATCTCCCTTTGAATGGGCAAAGAGATAAGCATTATTTCCTTCTACCAAGACCTTATATATCTTATGGGCCTTTTCTGTCATCTTCCTGTTTTTCCCCTTCCATCCTTCTGGAAACCTTCCTGCATCCTTTGGATCAAATCTGTCTACAACCAAATAGGATGTTGCACCAGCAATTGAAAAAAAGAGAAAGAGAATAAGAAAAAAAAGAAATAACCTTCTCATCTCTTCCCTCCTCATATAAGTGTTGCCCTTTTTTGCTTTATTTTATATGAATAGTTCTCAAGATAATAGCAAACTTTCCCTCAAATAAACAAGAAGGGGTTAAAAATATGGAAGTGTTATTTACTCCTTTTCAGGCAAAGAACCTGAGATTCAAGAATAGAATTGTAATGCCTGCACTTGCATCATTCCTGTTTGACGATGAAGGAATGGTAACGGATGCGATCTTAGAGCATTACAGGAGAAGGGCACAAAGTGGGGTATCTATGGTAATAGTTGAGGCATGTGCAGTCTCTCCAGAAGGTATAGTCTCTAAGCATCAGGGAAGGATATATGATGACAGGTTTGTCGAAGGGCTTTCCAAGCTTGCTAAGGTAATAAAAGAAGAAGGAGCAATTGCTGGAATCCAGATACATCATGCAGGAAGGCAGACCTCTCCAAAGGTGATAAAGCAGAATCCAGTAGCTCCATCTCCCCTTCCATGCCCTACTATAAAAAGCAAGGTTGACCCTCTTACAAAGGAACAGATAAAAGAGTTGGTGAAAAAGTTTGCTGATGCAGCAGAAAGGGCAGTAAGGGCAGGATTTGATCTGATAGAGATACATGGGGCTCATGGCTATTTGATAAATCAGTTTTTATCCAAGTTTTCAAACATAAGGGAAGATGAATACGGTGGAGACATAAATGGAAGGACAAGGTTTGCAAGGGAGATAGTAGAGGAGATAAGAAGGAGGATTGGATGGGATTTTCCAATCTCATTTAGGATAAGTGCACAGGAGTTTGTTCCGAATGGACTCACAGTAGAAGAGAGCGTTGAGATAGTAAAGATCCTCATTGACGCTGGAATAGACATAATCAATGTGTCTGCTGGATGTGATGCAACACCTGAGTGGATCTCCCAGCCGATGTATATGAAAAAGGCCTGCATAGCTGATTCTGCAGGAAAGATAAAAGAGGCAGTAAGTATTCCTGTTATGACGGCAGGGAGGATAAATGATCCTGTAGTGGCGGATGATATACTTTCTAAGGAATGGGCAGATCTTATCTGTATGGGAAGGGCACTTCTTGCAGATCCTGAACTTCCAGAAAAGGCAAAAGAGGGAAGGATAAATGAGATAAACATGTGTATAGCATGCTGCAATTGTATGGAGTCAATATTTAAAAAGGGAAGGGTAGAAT
>JALVZP010000275.1 GCA_027037575.1 Desulfobacterales bacterium
GTCTGAGGAAGAGCTTCCTGTTATATCAAAGGATCTGAGCAAGATACTTTCATATGTAGAACAGCTAAATGAGCTTGATACAAAGGATGTTCCTCCAACCTCAGGTGTGTTAGAGATGAAGAATGTGTGGAGAGAGGATATGGTCTCAGAGAATGAGGATCTGAAGGAAGAGATAATCGAACAGGCACCAGACAGGGAGGAGAGATATTTTAAGGTTCCAAAGGTGATACAGTGATGGAGCTTTATGAACTTAGTGCAAAGAGGCTTTCTGAGCTTATAAGGAAAAAGGAGGTCTCTCCAAAGGAGATCCTTTCTTCTGTCTTAAAAAGGATAGAAGAAAAGGAGGATGAGATAAATGCTTATATAACCATCACGAAGGATATCGCAGAAAGACAGGCAGAAGAGGCAGAAAAAAGACAGATCAAAGGAGAGCTTCTTTCTGATATAGATGGCATTCCTTTGGCAATAAAGGATAACATCTGCACAAAAGGAATAAGGACAACATGTGCATCAAAGATACTCTTCAACTATATTCCTCCATATAATGCAACAGTTGTAGAAAGACTCATTAAGGCAGGTTCAGTCATAGTAGGAAAGACGAACATGGATGAGTTTGCAATGGGATCTTCTACAGAGACAAGTGCATTTGGCCCAACACACAATCCCTTTAAAAGAGGCTTTGTCCCTGGTGGATCAAGTGGTGGGTCAGCAGCAGCAGTTTCAGCAGGAGAAGCAATACTTGCACTTGGTTCAGACACAGGAGGTTCCATAAGGCAGCCAGCAGGATTTTGTGGTGTAGTTGGAATGAAGCCCACATATGGAAGGGTATCGAGGTATGGGCTTATTGCATATGCATCCTCACTTGATCAGATAGGTCCTATATGTAAGACAGTTGAAGATTGTGCAATCCTTCTAAATCATATATGTGGCTATGATCCAAAGGATACTACATCTGCACCGATAGATACCCCTGATTTTAGAAAGGCATTAGATAAGGATATAAAGGGAGTCAGGATTGGGCTTCCAAAGGAATACTTCATAGAGGGTTTGGATAAAAGGATAGAGGAAAGGATAAGAGATGCTGTAAAGCTCTTAGAAAAGGAAGGTGCAGTAGTGGAAGAGATTTCTCTTCCACATACAAGGTATGCAATAAGCACCTATTATCTCATTGCAACAGCAGAGGCAAGTAGCAATCTCGCAAGATATGATGGTGTAAAATATGGATTTAGGGAAAAGGCGGGATCTCTGATAGAGATGTATGAAAAGACAAGGATGAATGGTTTTGGAAGGGAAGTAAAAAGAAGGATAATGCTTGGAACATATGTCCTTTCTGCAGGCTATTATGAGGCATACTACTTAAAGGCACTAAAGGTAAGGACACTCATAAGGGAGGACTTTAAAAGGGCATTTTCAAAGGTAGACTGCATTGTTACTCCAATAAGCCCAGAGCTACCATTTAGGATAGGAGAAAAGACAGATGATCCACTTAAGATGTATCTTGTGGACATATATACTGTCTCACTTAATCTTTCAGGGCTTCCAGGAATAAGTGTTCCTTGTGGATACATAGATGGTCTTCCTGTTGGGATACAGTTTATTTCAAGGCCATTTGATGAGGAGACACTTCTTAGGATCTCTCATTTTTACGAAAAAAAGGCAGGTTTGAGAGATGGAGTTTGAACCTGTAATCTGCTTTGAAATACACGCAGAGCTTAAGACAAAATCAAAGCTCTTTTGTAGCTGTAAAGTAGATCCTGATGCAGAACCGAATACCCATATATGCCCTGTATGCACTGCACAGCCAGGGACACTTCCTGTGCTAAATAAGAAGGCAGTTGAATTTACCATAATGGCGGGACTCGCTTTTAACTGTAGGATAAACAGGAGATCCATATTTGCAAGGAAAAACTACTTTTATCCCGATCTTCCTAAGGGATATCAGATCTCTCAGTATGAGCTTCCTCTATGTGAAGATGGATATGTGGAGATAACAGGTGATGATGGACTTCCATACAGGGTAGGTATAAAGAGGATTCACTTAGAAGAGG
>JALVZP010000276.1 GCA_027037575.1 Desulfobacterales bacterium
GATTAGGGGTGAGTTTGGGTTTTAATATAAAAAATAAAAGTTAGGAGGTGTTGAAATGGTTGCCTTAAAAAATCTAAAAAGATGTTTGGTTTTTGTCCTTTTAATAGGGATAATTATGGGTATGAATCTGGACAGGGCATTTGCCATGCATCATGAAAAGGAGAAAAAGGCAATTGTCATTGCATGCTTTGGAACAACATATCCTCAGACCTTGGTGGATATCTTGGATATAAAGGAGACCATAAAGAAGGCATTTCCACACTTTAAGGTGAGACTGGCTTTTACTTCCAATATAATAAGGAGGATATGGCATAAAAGGAGGGGGAATCCAAGATATAAGGATATTCCAAAAGAAATAATAGATGTGAAAGGACCTCTTGCAACCATAGCAGATCTTCAGGATGAAGGATATAAGACCATTATTGTCCAGCCAACACATCTTTATGCAGGAGAGGAGTTTCATGATCTCTGTTCCTATGTAGATTCCCTTAACCAGATAAGGACAATAAAACCAAAATACAGGCCATTTAAGAAGCTTGTAATAGGAAGACCAATACTTGGTATGCCTGGTCCACAGCATGACTATCATGAAGATCTGAAGGCAGCAGCAGAGGCACTCAAATGTGATGTGGATCTTGCAAGAAAGGATCATGCAGCACTTGTCTATATGGGGCATGGAAATGAATTCTACTCAACTGGTGTATATATTGAACTTCAGGAAGTTATGAGGAAGATGTATCCTGATGTAAAAATATTTGTTGGAACAGTAGAGGGATTTCCAGATCTTGATTATGTTATAAGGGGGCTTGTACATTATAAAGTAAAAAAAGTCGTATTAAAGCCGCTTATGATAGTAGCAGGGGATCATGCGAGGAATGATATGGCGGGAGATAGCAAAGATTCCTGGAAAAACAGGATAAAGGCAAAGGGCATAGAGGTTATTCCTGTTATAAAGGGATTGGGAGAGAATCCTTCTATAAGGAAGATCCTTATTCAGCATATAAAGGATGCAGCAAAGGATAATGGGATAGAGCTATAGTGAGGCGATTAAAAGTGAATCTGATTCTTATCTTTTTTATTGCCATTACCCTTATATTTGTATCTGCAAGTATGGGGTATATAAAGGTGCCTGTGGAGGATGTGGCAAGAGTTATTCTCTATAAGATTACAGGATCAAAAAGATTTATATCCCGAATGAATCACATCTTTCCTTATGTGATATGGGATGTAAGGCTTCCAAGAATTATTACATCTGCAATTGTTGGTGCAGGACTTTCTGTCTCAGGATGCATATTTCAGGCAATACTTCTTAATCCACTTGCAGATCCATATACACTTGGCATATCAGCAGGCGCAGCATTTGGTGCATCCATTGCTCTTCTCTTTAACATAAGGCTATTTGGCATATATTCTGTTGAGCTATTTGCATTTCTTGGGGCAGTATCAACTCTATTTCTTGTAATAGGAATATCTTCCTCCACAGGCTCCCTCTCTTCCCATACACTTATACTTTCAGGGATAATAGTATCTGCCATACTTTCTGCTGCGATCAGCTTTATAAAGTATATTGCAGGAGAAAGGGTTTCAGTAATTGTATTCTGGCTTATGGGAAGCTTTGTTGCAAGGACATGGTCAGATGCTATATCTGCTTTTTTGTTTGTATTTTCTGGCTTTCTTATAGCACTTCTTTTTTCAAGGGATCTAAATGCAATGAGTCTTGGTGATAGGCTTGCCATATCTGTTGGAGTAGATGTGGAAAAAGTAAGACTACTTCTTCTTATAGTCTCTTCTCTTATAGCAGCGGCATGTGTCTCTGTTTCAGGGATAATAGGATTTGTAGGACTTGTTATTCCACATCTTGTCAGACTGCTTCTGGGATCAGATGCAAGGGTCCTTATTCCTGCATCTTTTTTCCTGGGATCAGCCCTTCTTCTGTCTGCTGATACTATTACAAGGGTATTTCTCCCAGTAGAAATACCAATTGGTGTCCTTACTGCAATAATTGGAGGGCCATTTTTCTGCTATATCTTTGTGAAAAGATATCAGG
>JALVZP010000277.1 GCA_027037575.1 Desulfobacterales bacterium
GGATGATAAGGGAAGAATACTAAACACATTAAAGGAGCTTATTTCTATTGTTGGACTTAGTGGCTCAGAGGATAGTGTGGCAGATTACATAAAGGAAAGGCTCTCTAAGATGGATCTGGAATCTTACGAAGATAAGGGAAATATCTATGCACTAAAAGGGAATCCAGATATCCTTATTGCAACACATATGGATACAGTTCCCTCATGGGGATTTAAGGATGCCTTTTTACCAAAGTATGACGGGACAAAGATATGGGGAAGAGGTGCAGTTGATACAAGAGGGCAGATTGCCTCTCTGCTTCATGCAATGGAAGAAGGGGATAACTTCTTTGTAGCATTCTTAAGGGATGAGGAGGAAGGAGGAACAGGGTCTCAGAGCATAAATATACCTGATTTTTTAGAAATAAGAGGCTGTATTGTCCTTGAACCCACTTCACTTCATATCTGCACATCTCAGGCAGGCTCCATAGAGATAGAGATGATTATAAAGGGAAAGGAAGCACATGGTGCAACTCCAAAGAGAGGAGAAAATGCAATTGAAAGGGCAATAGATATATTTTTGTCCCTTAAGAAAGAGACACAGTTTAATGATCCACTGTTTCCAGAGGCAGGAATAAATCTTGGAGTAATGAGAGGAGGAATAGATTGTCAGCTCGTTCCAGAATCATGCTATCTAAGGATAGACATTCCGGTTCTTCCAGGAGATACAACTGAAAATACATTCCAGAAGATAAGGAATATCCTGAAGGAGGAATTTATAGAATACAGGGTATTGGAAAGAAGTGAACCTTGGGAGATATCAAAGGATGAATGGATAGTAAGAAGGTTGGTAGATGCATATAGGGAGGAATTAAGAGAAGATCCTATATTCTCAGGTATGCCTGCATGGACAGATGCGACAAACATCATGGAGAAAGGTATCCCTTGTGTTGTGTTTGGGGCAGGAGATCTTTTCTGTGCACACACATCCTATGAGTGCATAGAATTGGATGATCTGTATAGGCTTTATCTTGTCTTAAAGAGGCTTTTAAGAACCCCACATTGAGGTTAAAGAAGATCTTTCTTTTGTCTTTAGAATCAGATATTATTTTGTTTGAGAAATTCGAACCTTATCCCCTTTGCCCTTACAATAGGATCTCATAAGATTGACATAACTTTATCACGCTGCTAAATTCCTTTTGAAAATCAAAAAAGTGGAGGGAAAAATGAAAAAAAGCATTATCTCTCCAATTTGTTCAGCACTTATTGTTCCAGGGCTTGGACAGATAATAAATGGAGAAGTGAAAAAAGGAGCAATACTTTGCAGCTCTGTCCTCGTCCTTATTATATTAGGAGTAGCTGAGGTATATCATCTGTTTCAGAAATCTTTACAAGGGCTTGCCTTAAATGAACTCTATCCAGAGATGGTCATATCCAAGTTTAAGCAGCAGGATCTCACTTTTCTATGGATACTTGTAGCAATATTTGCCCTGATCTGGATCTATTCAGTAGTAGATGCATTTATTGTAGGAAGAGAAATAGATAAAAAAGAGGAAAGGGGGCTTGGGGTATGAGGTCTTATCTCATAGATGAGATTGGCCCAAGCGATATGGAAAGGATTGAGGAATACTTAAGGGAGAATGCTATTCCATCTTCTATTGAAAACCTCTTCTGGATCCAGATACCTGAAGAGCTATTGACAAAACAGCAGATAGAGCATAAAGAGTGTGCTCCATATATGTGTGCAATTGAGCTTGGAAGGGGATGGGTAAAATTGGAGCTTTTTGTTAGAAGTTCTAAGAGCCTGAGATGTTCATGCGCTGGCTATTGCACAGAAAGGCAGAGGAATTTTGTTATAGATTATGCAAACAGAATGATAAGCCAGCTGGGAATAAGGACATAAGATAGGGGGAGAATTATGGACTACAAGGATACACTGAATCTTCCAAAGACGTCGTTTCCAATGAAGGCAAACTTAGTAAAGAAAGAGCCTGAGATGATAAAGAGATGGGATGAGATGGGGCTTTATAGAAGGATCAGGGAGATCTCTAAGGGAAGACCCC
>JALVZP010000278.1 GCA_027037575.1 Desulfobacterales bacterium
ATCACAAGATATTGAGGAAGTTGTAGAGATTTTAAGCTCAGCAATCGGCTTTATAGGAAATGACTCTGGTATATCTCACCTTTCTGCTCTTATGGGAATACCAACCTTGGTGATATTTGGACCATCTGATCCTATCAGATGGAGACCAGTTGGAGAAAGTGTGGAGGTCATAAGAGGAGGAGATTGTAATCCCTGTTTTGAAATAAAAGATAAAAACTGTTCAAATCCTCTTTGTCTAAGCACAATAAAGGCAGAATATGTTTTTCAAAGATATATAAGGCTTATTTCTTCAAAGCATCCATGATAAATTTTGTCTGTTTTTCCACATACTCATCTATGTTTAGCCTCTTCCTGAAATGCCACCTCTTCAAGCTCCACATATGGGCAAGTATCAATATATTGTAAGAACATATATCAACATCCACATCCTTAAAGATACCTTTCTTTATCCCATCCTCAATGATCTCTCCAAATATCCTGCTAAGCTCAACCTCCATCTCCATTATCTTCGACTTAGATGGCTTATCAAGTGAGCTTGATTTCTGATACATGAGCAGCACCTTATCCTGCTGTTGATCCAGCATCCTGAAATAAAGGGATATGGCAATACGAAGCCTTTCTTCAGGATCTTCTATTCCCTTTAGCTGGGAGACAAGATTCTCCCTGAATATATTCAACATATCCTCCATTATAAGACGCATTATCTCAGACTTGTTCTTTATATACTGATATGCAACCGGAAGGGTAACACCTGCCTCTTCTGCAATCTCATCTATGGAGGTTGCCTTAAACCCCTTCTTTACATAAAGCTTACTTGCTGCATCAATAATCCTTTGCCTTACCTTATCCTTTGCAGTAATCTGATCTAATATTCCAAGCCTTTCTTTCCCTTCCATACTCATCTCTCCTAAGGGATTTATATATTTTCAAAGTTATGTTAGCCTATTATTAAAGTTTTGTAAACAAAGGCTATGAAATACCTTTCTAAGATAAAGGGGTTAGAAGAGGCAAAGAAGATTGTATCAGAACTTAGATCCAAGGGGAAGAGGATAGTATTTACGAATGGTTGTTTTGACATTATCCATTTGGGACATATAAGATACCTAAACGAGGCAAAAAGATTGGGTGACTTCCTCATAGTTGCAATAAACAGCGATTCATCCGTGAAGAAGATAAAGGGAGAAAAAAGACCAATAATAGATGAAAAGGCAAGGGCAGAGATTATTTCTGCGTTGGAGTTTGTAGACATGGTAATAATCTTTTCAGAAGAGACCCCATATAGGCTAATAAAGGAGATTCAGGCTGATATCTTAGTAAAGGGAGGAGACTGGAAGGAAGAGGAGATAGTAGGTGCAGATATAGTAAAGGAAAGAGGCGGAAGAGTCCTTACCATCCCTTATGTTTCAGGATATTCCACAACCTCTATCATAGAGAAGATAATCCATCTATTCTGTCGATAGTTCATCTTGCTTTAATCAAAAAAACCAATTTGACAGAAAGGTTTTTCTTTTTGTATCTCTCCTCCAAAAAAAGGAGGAGAAAGTTGCTTAGCAGAAGGGAGTTTATAAAGAGACTCTTAAAGATATCTGCTGCAATTGGCATATCTCCTGTCCTTCCATATACTGCCCTTGCAAGATATGCACCAGAGGAAAAGGGAGTAAAGAAGTATGTTACAGGATGCATGTGGTGCCAGAATGGATGTAGCATGATTGTCTATATAAAAGACAATAAGGCGATTTATGTGACCGGAAACCCAGATGATCCAGTAACAAAGGGAAGGATATGTATCAAGCCACTTGGAAGCATAGAGCTACTTAATAGCCCTTATAGGCTAAGGTATCCACTTAAAAGAATTGGAGGAAGGGGAGATAATGCCCGTTTCATAAAGATGGAATGGGATCAGATACTGGATGAGATCGCAGAAAAGCTAAAGGAGATAAGGGAGAGATATGGTGGTGAGGCATTAGGGATATGGGCATCTGGAAGGAGTGCAGCAGATGGAAGATATCTGAACAAGGCGTTTGCAAAGCTGTATGGGACA
>JALVZP010000279.1 GCA_027037575.1 Desulfobacterales bacterium
CTCTTATTCATGATGATCTTCCATCAATGGACAATGATGATCTAAGAAGAGGGAAACCCACGAATCATAAGGTATTTGGAGAGGCAATAGCACTGCTTGCTGGAGATGGCCTTTTAACAGATGCATTCTATATAATGACAAAGTATATAAAGGCAGATCCAGAAAGGCTAATAAGGGTAATAAACCTTATCTCAGAGGCAGCAGGAAGTAATGGAATGGTAGGAGGTCAGGCAGTAGATATAGAATCAGAAGGAAAGGATGTAGATGTCTTTACCTTAGAATTTATTCATAAACACAAAACAGCTGCATTAATAAGGGCATCTGTTACAAGTGGTGCAATAATTGCAGGTGCAATTGAAAATCAAATATCTTCTCTTTATGAATATGGAATGAATGTAGGTCTGGCATTTCAGATAGCAGATGATATTTTGAATGTAATTGGAGATCCAAAGCTCCTTGGAAAGAGTGTGGGAAGTGATAGGGCAAAAAATAAGGTTACATATCCCTCTGTTTTGGGACTTGAGGAATCCAGAAGATTAGAAGAAGAGCTTGTAGAAAAGGCTATATCATGCTTGGAAGGATTTGATTCAAAAGCAGATCCTTTAAGAGAAATTGCAAAATACATAATAGAGAGGAAAAGATGAAGATGGATGTCAAAGAAAGAGAGAGGGTTTTGGATAGGATAAACCTTCCAGATGATCTTAAGCCCCTTTCCTTAGAAGATCTTCAGATTCTTGCTCAGGAAATAAGAGAAGAAATAATAAAGACTGTTTCTAAAACAGGGGGACATCTCGCATCCAGTCTTGGTGCAGTAGAGATTGCTATTGCCTTGCACTATGTATTTAATGCCCCAAGGGATAAGATTATCTGGGATGTAGGTCATCAGGCATATGCCCATAAGATACTTACAGGAAGAAAGGATAGATTTCATACCCTTAGGACATATGGTGGAATAAGTGGTTTTCCAAAAAGGGAAGAAAGCATATATGATACTTTTGGGACAGGACACAGCAGCACTTCTATTTCTGCAGGACTTGGAATAAGCACAGCCAAGTCATTAAAAGGGGAAAAGGATAAAGTTATTGCAGTAATAGGTGATGGTGCTTTAACAGCAGGAATAGCATTTGAAGGACTTAATCAGGCAGGACATACAGAAAAGGATCTAATTGTAATCTTGAATGATAATGAAATGTCTATTTCTCCAAATGTAGGTGCACTTTCTTCATTTTTAAGCAGAAAGCTTACGGAAAGGAGATTTGTAACTCTTAGAAAAGGAATGGAATATTTTATAAAGTCAATTCCAGGGGTTGGTGAGGATATATGGAAGCTTCTTAAAAAAGGCGAAGATTCCCTCATTACATTTCTTACCCCGGGGATGTTATTTGAGGCATTTAAATTTAAATATATTGGTCCAATAAATGGACATAGATTGGATAGATTAATAGAAGTATTCAATAATGCCAGGTTCTTAGAAGGACCTGTTCTTATACATGTATCTACAATAAAAGGAAAGGGATATGAGCCGGCAGAGAAAAATCCTTCTAAATATCATGGAACAGGACCGTTTGATATTAAGACAGGAAAGCCAATAAAGGGTTCAGACTCAAGACCAACCTATACACAGGTATTTGGAGATGCAATAGTTGAGCTTGCAAGAAGAGATGAAAGGATATATGCAATTACTGCTGCCATGCCGGATGGAACAGGGCTTATAAAATTTTCAAAGGAATTTCCAGAAAGGTTTTCCGATGTAGGAATAGCAGAACAACATGCAGTAACATTTGCTGCCGGGCTCGCCGTAGAAGGATATAGGCCTGTGGTAGCAATATATTCTACATTCCTTCAAAGGGCATTTGATCAGATCATACATGACGTATGCCTACAAAAGCTTCCCGTCGTATTTGCAATAGATAGGGCGGGGATTGTTGGAGAAGATGGCCCAACTCATCATGGAACATTTGACCTTTCCTATCTAAGGCTCATCCCAAATATGATAGTCTCTGCACCTAAGGATGAAAATGAACTGAGGCACCTCCTCT
>JALVZP010000280.1 GCA_027037575.1 Desulfobacterales bacterium
AAATACAGGTTTCCAAATACAAAGGTGTTTATATTTGCAAGAAGTGAAAGGGAAAGGGAGTTTGCAAAAGAGCTTGGTGCAGTTTGGGCAGGAGATACAGAGGATACATCTCCAGAACCCTTAGATGCAATAATAGATACAACTCCTGTTTGGAAGCCACCAGTAGAAGCCCTTAAAAATCTTAAACCAGGAGGAAGGCTTGTAATCAATGCAATAAGAAAGGAGGATGTGGATAAGGATTATCTTTTAAAGATAGATTATCCAACTCATCTATGGATGGAAAAGGAGATAAAGAGTGTGGCAAATGTTACAAGAAAGGATATAGAGGAATTCTTAGAGCTTGCTTCTCAGATCCCTATAAGGCCTGAGATTCAGGAATTTCCCTTAGAGGATGCAAATATTGCACTTTTGGAACTAAAAGAGAGAAAGATAAGAGGAGCAAAGGTGTTAAAAATAGGATAGGAGGTAAGAATATGCCAAGGATAAAGGTAGATGGAATCCACATAAATTATGAGATCTATGGAAGGGAAGAAGGGGATGTATTGATGTTCAGTCATTCCTTAGGAACAAATCTTCTCATGTGGGATCCACAAGTAAAGGCATTCAGGGATAGGTATAAGATAATTTGCTTTGATACAAGGGGGCATGGAAAAAGCGATGTTCCTGAAGGACCTTATACCTTAGAGGAGATGGCAAAGGATGCAATTGGTCTTCTGGATAAGTTAGGAATAGAGAAAGTTCATTGGATAGGGCTTTCTATGGGAGGAATGATAGCTCAGGCAGTTGCATTGAATTATCCAGAAAGGCTGAAGAGCTTAATTCTATGTGATACAGCAGCAAAGGTAAGTGAGGAGGATCAGCCTATATGGCAGGAAAGGATAGATAATGCACTTAAATATGGTATGGAGGCACTTTTAGATGCAACCTTAGAAAGATGGTTTACTGAGCCATTTAGAAAGAAGAATCCTCCTGAAGTCCAGCTTATAAAGAAGCTGTTTCTTTCTACTCCTGTAAAGGGATTTGTAGGATGTGCAGAGGCAATAAGGAAACTCAATTATCTGGATAGATTATCTGAAATAAAGCTTCCTACCCTTATAATAGTAGGAGAAGAGGATAAAGGAACACCTGTTGAGGTTTCAAAAGAGATGCACAAGAGAATAGCTGGATCAGAGCTTATAATAATTCCATCTGCTGCACACCTTTCTAACTTAGAGCAGCCAGAGAAATTCAATACTGCCTTAGCAGATTTCTTAGAAAGGCATACATAACGTTCAAGGAGATTTAAATCCCTGTTGCCGGTGTAAAAAACGTTGGCTTTCTATGAACAAATAAAAATTGAAAACAGGCACTGAATGAAATATAAATATCTTCGGCTTTTTGGAGTGTAATTATGAATATTACACTCAAGCAATTGGAGGTGTTCTGTAAGATAGTTGAGACAGGAAGCTTTTCAAAGGCAGCAGAAGAAGTATGTCTTACCCAATCATCTGTAAGTGAAAGGATTTACAATTTAGAAGAAGAATTAGGAGTAAAGCTGTTTGATAGATTCTCCAGGAAGGTATTTCTTACAGATGCTGGAAGATTCTTTTATGAAAGGGCAAAGAGGCTTTTAGAAGAAAAAGAAAGAATCTGCTTAGAAATACAAGACTTTGTAGGGATAAAAAAAGGTGATATAAGGATAGGAGGAAGCACCATACCAGGTGAGTATGTTCTCCCCTATTTTATAAAGAGATTCCGCGATAATTACCCTCTCATAAACGTCCTTCTCTTTATAAGTGATTCAAAGAGGATTCAGGATATGGTCCTTGATGGAAAAATAAATCTTGGTATTGTTGGCTTTATGGAAGACAACAAAAATCCTAATTTGGAAGGTATAAAGGTCTGGGAAGATGAGCTCGTTGTCGCTGTTTCAAAAGATCATAAATGGAGTAACAGGAAAGAGATAGAACATGAGGAACTCTTAAAAGAACCTTTTATAATCAGAGAAAAGGGTTCTGGAACACTTAAGGTCATGTCTGAATATCTAAAAAAATATATAAACATTCCTGATGATTTGAATATAGTTGCAAGACTTGGTTCATCTACTGCTATAAAGGAGGGGATAAAAGCAGGTCTTGGTGTATCTGTAATATCTAAGAGGGCAATAGAGACAGAAGTTAAGGCTGGACTCATTTCTGTATTAAGGATAAAGGGGATCAAGATGATAAGATATTTTTATCTAATCTGGGACAAAAGAAGGGGGAAAAGTCCTGCTACTGAAGCATTTATAAGATTTATAGAAGGAGAGAAGATATGAATGGATTTGAAAAATTAATACTGGATAATCTAAAGGAGGTCTTTGAAAAAAGGGATATAGATGAAATAAGATTTAAAGCACTTGGAGAAGAATGCATTGTCAAGCCAGATGGTATATTTTTTTCAGGGAAAAAGGATACAAGTGCCATTAGTGTGATTATTTCCCTATATGTGAAGAATCATCTTGATTATGAACCAGTACTTGAACCTTTTATTTCTATAAAGGATATGCCTGATAGTATGCCCTATAGGGAAGGCTTTCATGCAAATGCAGAATTGCCTTTAGTCCCCTATGTTCAAAAGATCTATGAAAAAAGGGATTTGATAACAGATAAGCTTGGCCCAGATAAAGATATTAACTCTAAGGATGATGTAGGTGATTTTTCCTTTGTCCTTTTTCCACTTCCAAAGATTGCACTGAAATACATTTTTTATTTTGCAGATGAAGAGTTTCCTGCTTCTGTTACATGTCTTTTTTCTAAGAACGCCACACTATTTCTTCCAACAGATCCACTTGCAGACCTTGCAGAATATACAGGAAAAAAGATCCTGGAGATTGTTAATGAATGAAGAGATGAAAAGGCTTTTTAAAGCCCTTGCTTTTCTAAGCACAGTTGGTATAGCAATGGCTATATCTATTGTCATGGGAGTATATATTGGCCGATATTTAGACAAGGTCTTTGGAACAGAACCATATCTCTTTTATGTCTTTCTTGGATTTGGTATAGCTGCTGCATTCAGAAGCCTATATGTCTTATATAAGAGAGGAAGCAAGGAGTTGGAAAAATAGATGAAATGGGATCATCTCTATAAAAAGCTAAGTTATCTAAATCTGATAATTATCTTAATAACTGGTTCAATTCTGAATATAGTGGCAAAGCCAATTTTTGTCTTTTCTTTTTTTATAGGTGCAATTATCTCTCTTCTAAACTTTCATATGATGCAAAAAAAGATAAAATCTTTGTTTGTAAACAAAAGATTTATTGGAAATCAGGTGGGTATTGTTTTTAATTTCTATTTTAGACTTGCAATTATAGGCATTATTTTCTATATACTCCTCGACAAAGGAGTGGATCCGATCGGTTTTTTGATTGGATTAGGAATGTTGAATGTAGGGATTTTGATAATGGGTATCACGTATGGAATAAAATATCATAGAGGGAGCTAATATTATGTTTGAAAATACCTTCCTCTTTTTAGATGCATTATTAGAAAAGATAGGACTTGGGGAATTTGCCCATCACTATTCCTATATAGTTCATACCTGGTTTGTAATGCTCATACTGATTATCTCCTCCATTGTCTTTGTAAGAGGAGTCCAGCTTCTTCCTGATAAAGGTCAGCTCTTCTTTGAGGTATTAATTGAAAAGCTTGAGAACTTCATGCTTGATATTACAGGGCCAGAAGGAAGATTCTTCTTTCCATTTATTGCAACCCTCTTTATCTTTATATTTGCTGCAAATCTATTAGGTCTTATACCTGGTTTTGAGTCACCAACAGCAAATATAAATACAACCCTTTCAATGGCAATCCTGACCTTTATCTATACCCACATAATTGGAGTTAAGTTTCATGGAATAAAATATATAAAACATTTCCTTGGCCCAGTCTGGTGGTTAATTCCACTTTATACCCCGATTGAAATAATGAGTCATTTTGCAAGGATACTTTCCTTAAGTGTTCGTCTGTTTGGAAATATATTTGGAAAGGAGATGATTCTCGGAATACTTTTTATGCTTGCAGGGCTTTATCTTGCTCCACTTCCAATAATGTTTTTGGGGCTCCTTGTTAGCTTTATTCAGGCATTAATATTTACAGTTCTTGCAATACTTTATTTTGTTGGTGCAATGGAAGAGGCACACGCTGCTGAATAAAAAGGAAGAAGGCCACAGTATAAAACCAAAAGAAAGGAGGTGCACTAATGAAAAAAGCCTTATCCATAGGAACTATGGTAGGACTGATGCTAATAGCAGTAGCTCCTTCTGCATTTGCTGCTGAGACCGGAAATCAGCTTGTGATGGCTTCAGGGCTATGGGTCTTTGTTGCGATTGCTCTTGGATGTGGAATTGGGATAGGAATTGCTGCTCATGGAACAGGAATAGGCATGGGAAATGCTATTAATGGAGCTCTTCAGGGAACTGCTCGAAATCCTGAGGCAGGTGGAAAGATTATGACTACTATGATCATCGGCCTTGCTTTAATTGAGTCTTTATGTATCTATGCACTGGTAATCTGCTTTATACTGGTCTTTAAGATTCCTGATCTTACAAAGCTCTTTGAGGCAATCCTAAAGGCATTAGGAGCCTAAGTTAAGATAGGGGATGTCATTCATGACATCCCCTTTTTTTTAAAAATTTCCCAGTATAAGAATTATCTGAATTTGCTATTTCATCTGGAGTTCCAGTTGCAACTATATATCCTCCATCTTCTCCTCCTTCTGGTCCAAGATCAATTATGTAATCACATGCAGATATTAGATCCAGATTATGCTCTATAATTATAATGCTATTTCCTTTATCCACTAATTGATTCAATACATTTAAAAGCTTTTCTACCTCTGCCTGATGAAGTCCGATAGTGGGCTCATCTAAAAGATATAATGTGTCTCCCCTGCTTCTTTTTCCAAGTTCCCTTATAAGTTTTAGCCTTTGTGCTTCCCCACCTGAAAGTGTATTTGCAGGCTGACCAAGTTTTATATAGCCAAGTCCAATGTCTAAAAATATTTTTAATCTATTTCTTATTGGAGGTATATTTTCAAAAAAGATATATGCCTTCTCTGCTGTCATATCCAGGATATCTGAGATGCTCATTCCTTTATACTTAATTTCCAATACATCCTTAGTAAACCTTTTTCCATTACATGCATCACATGTAATGTATACATCTGGGAGAAAATCCATCTCTACTCTTATTACACCATCTCCCTTACATATCTCACATCTTCCCCCTTCTACGTTTAAGCTAAATCTAGAAGGTTTATATCCCCTCTCTCTTGATTCAGGAAGAAGGGAAAATAGCTTTCTTATGTAAGAAAAAACACCTGTATATGTCGCAGGATTTGATTTGGGACTTTTTCCTATTGGAGATTGATCCACATATATAACCCTGTTTATATTCTCAGCTCCTAATATTTCATCAAATTTTCCTGGCTTTATCCTTCTCTTATAAATCTTATTTAAAAGAGCAGGATAAATGATATCTCTTAAAAGCGTGCTTTTCCCAGATCCACTTATACCTGTTAGGCAGGTTATGGCCTGTAGTGGTATCTTTACATCTATATCTTTGAGATTATGCTCCTTTGCCCCTTTTATGATAAGAAACCTTCCACTTCCTCTTCTTCTCCTTTTCCTGGAAGCATTCTTTTTTTTGGAAAGATATCTTCCTGTAAGGGTATCTGATCTTAGAAGATCTTTAAAATTTCCTTCAAATACAATCCTTCCACCATTTTCTCCTGATCCAGGACCTATCTCTATTATAAAATCTGCCTTCTTTATTATCTCTGGATCATGTTCTACTATAAGGATAGTATTTCCAAGATCCTTTAATCTATTTATAGTTTTAAGAAGCCTCTCATTCTCTAATGGATGAAGTCCAATAGTGGGTTCATCCAGGATATACAAGATACCTGACATCTCTGAGCTTAGCTGTTTAACAAGCCTTATCCTTTGTTCTTCTCCTCCAGAAAGTGTATTAACTGATCTATCTATGGAAAGATAGGAAAGTCCTATTTCCAGGATAAGATTTATCCTTTTTTTTATCTCATTTAATATCTGATCAGCAATAAGTATTTCCCTTTTAGAAAGCCGGAAGCAGATTTTATCAAAAAAGGTCTTTAGCTTAGATATAGGCATAGAACTCAATTCAGAGATAGATCTTCCTTCTATCTTTACACAATCAGAAATCTTCTTTAGCCTTCTCCCATTACATTCAGGACATATATCTTCCTTATATATTCCAATTCCATTACATAGTGGACATGCTCCTTTTGGATTATTAAATGAAAAAAGCTGAGGACTTATATCTGGAATCTGAAAATTGCATATATGGCATATGGGATTCTTTGAAAAGAAGATCTCTTTTTCTCCTATTACATCTATGATAACCGCCCCTTTAGAAAGGGATAGGGCAAGTTCAATTGATTCAGTAAGCCTCTTTCTTATCCCTTCCTTTAATACAACCCTATCTACCACAACTTCTACCTTTTTTATGCCTTCATCTAAATGGATTTCTTCATCAATGGATAGTTCTTTTCCATCTATCCTTATCCTGATAAATCCATCCTTCCTTAATTTTTTGATTAGCTTAGAGACAGATTCTTCTATTTTTAATGGAGATAGGATCTTTATCCTCTTTTTATCTCCAAGAGAGATTATTCTTTCTACCATCTCTTGAACAGTATAATATGGAATCTCTATGCCACAGTTAGGGCAATATGGTCTTCCTATCTTAGAAAAGAGAAGTCTGAGATAGTCATATATCTCAGTTATTGTTCCTACAGTTGATCTCGGATTCTTCTGAAATCCCCATTGTCTTATACAAATAGAAGGAGGAAGACCCTCTATTATGTCTACATCTGGTCTTTCCA
>JALVZP010000281.1:0-1125 GCA_027037575.1 Desulfobacterales bacterium
AGTATTAAGAAAGAGCTTCTGGATATACTTGCTTGTCCAAAGTGCAAAGGAGACATTGTGTATGATGAAGAGAGAGATAGGCTTATCTGCCACAATTGCAAGATATACTATGAGATAAAGGATGGGATACCTATTATGCTCATTGAAGAGGCAAAGCCTCTTGAAGAAGAGAAAAGATAGATTACATAAAGCATGTAGGAAAAAAGAAGAAAGAGGCCATTTTTTCTGCTTATTAAAAGATCTCCTCTTGCCATGACATATGGGGTGATGCTTATAGATAGCATTATAAGATAGTCAATAAATAGGCCACTTTTAAAGACCCCACCCTTTATCTCTATAGGTCTTATAAGTGAAGTGAGTCCTAAGACACACATTATGTTAAAGGCGTTGCTTCCAATGATATTTCCTAAGCTTATATCCATATGCCTTCTATAGGCTGCAACAGCTGAGGTTGCAAGCTCAGGAAGGGATGTTCCAAACGCAACAACTGTAAGTCCTATAACCTTCTCACTTATCCCAAGTATCCTCATCAGACTTTCTGCTGAATTTACAACAATTTTTGCTCCAAACACAACAAAAAAGATTCCAGCTAAAACCAAGATGATCTGCTTAGAGATTAAAAGATTATTCCCTTTCTCCACCTCTTCCTCTTCCATTCCAAGCTCTTCTAAGTAATCTATAGAAACATCCTTTTTCTTCTTGTCTTCTAAATAATTAAAGATGGTATAGCCGATCAGGCCAGAAAAAAGAAGGAATCCATCGATTCTATCTATCCTTGAATCGAGAGAGATTATTATCAGAAAGATTGAGATAAAGATCATTATCGGGATATCCCTCTTTACTACCTCTTTCTGACAGGATATTGGATGGAAAAGGCTTGATATCCCAAGAATAAGTGCAATATTGCATATATTGCTTCCTACCACATTTCCAACTGCTATCATATCCTTTCCCTTTATGGCAGAAATAAGACTTACTAAGAGCTCAGGAAGGGATGTTCCAAATGCAACAACTGTAATTCCTATAAGAAGTGGACTAAGACCTATGAGGATTGAAAGCCTTGATGCACCTCTTACAAGCCATTCTGCACCAAAGTAAAGGAACAGAAAACCAATCAAAAGTAAG
>JALVZP010000281.1:1135-2024 GCA_027037575.1 Desulfobacterales bacterium
AGTAAGATTGCTGGCATGATATTACTTGAGAAAATCAGGGATAATCTCTCCTCTTATAAGATCTTCGTATCTTTCCCTTTCCCTTATCACATAAAACTTATCTTCCTTTACCATTACCTCTGCTGGCCTTGGCCTGGAATTATAATTAGAGGACATGACAAATCCATATGCACCAGCACTCATTACTGCTATAAGGTCTCCTGGATCAAGATCCTGTATTCTTCTTTTTTTTGCAAAGAAATCTCCTGACTCACATATAGGACCAACTATATCTGCTTCTACTATCTCTTTATCTTTCTTAACTACTGGCCATACCTCATGATATGATCCATAAAGGCTTGGTCTTATAAGGTCATTCATTCCTGCATCCACTATAAAGAATAGCTTTCCATACTGCTCCTTCTTATAAAGAACCCTTGACACAAGTATTCCTGCATTTCCAACAATAACCCTTCCTGGCTCAAGTATAAGTGTAAGATCAAGCCCTTTTATCTCCTTTTTTATTGCCTCTGCATACTCATTTGGATGAGGAGGAGTCTCATCAGAATATCTTATTCCTAATCCCCCACCTATATCTAAGTATCTTATCTTGATTCCTTCCTTTTCAAGCTCCTTTGTTAGATCAAGAAGCCTCTTTAAGGAATCTACAAATGGGCTTATCTGAAGAAGCTGAGATCCAATATGACAGGAAATACCAACAATTTCTATGTTTTTTAGTCCTTTTGCAAACCTATATTCACTAATTGCATCCTTATAGTCTATTCCAAACTTATTTTCTCTCATTCCAGTGGATATATATGGATGCGTCTTTGGATCTATATCTGGATTTACCCTAATAGATATCCTTGCCTTTTTATTTAGCCTTCCTGCAATCTCATCTATCTTTAAA
>JALVZP010000282.1 GCA_027037575.1 Desulfobacterales bacterium
TCCTTTTTTGGGGGAGGCCATGATTGATCTTAGATCCTGATACGCCCATACAGACCCAAACTTTAAATTACCACCATTTTTTCATATGCTTCATCCTGCGTTTCTTTTCCATTTCCATATGCCTCATCCCACGTTCCTTTTTCATCTGCTTCATGTGCTCCATGTGACCCATTCCTCTCTCATGTTGCTGCATATACTTCATACATTCCTCCTGTTTGCCCCAGTAGGGATGGCCATTTTTCTTTCTCAGCTTGATTTCCTGGCCAGAAGCCCTTTTTATGGTCTCAGGAATTACGAAATCACCATTTGTTTTGTAACCATTAACTTCCACTGTTTCCCCTTCCTTCAGCTCATAACCCTTATTCTTCCAGTAAGACCATGGCCCGAGTCTGAGGGTATAGCTTTTTCCATCCTTGGTCTTGAGTGTTGCCTTTGGAAAATCCACAGATTCTATTTTACCATTTAACTTGACAGGCTCCATAGAAGAAACATTGTAGGGGCACTTTTTGTGATGAGACCAACCATACTGACCTTCTGGTTCCGATCCCTTAGTCCCCTGCTGTGGCTGAGCCAAAAGATTGGCTCCCAGGCCAAAAATCACCATGGTAATAAGTGCTATTACGGCCCTAAACATTTTTTTTCTTTTCATAACAAACCTCCTTGTTTAATTTTTTTGTTACTATTAATTAAAGCAATAAGTATGCCAGAGCCTTTTTATTGTCCCTGTTGGTGATTTTTAAGGAAGAGAAACCTTTTCTCGACCAGATCGTCGAAGCATCGACAAAAATGTCGAGCTTTTAAATTGTGCAGCATCTTTTTTTATTTCCGGGAAAAATTCTCTGCTTAGCTCTAAAAATCATATTGACACCTTGAATCGCCTGAGCCTTAGAGAATTTCCCACTACTGTGACGGAGCTGAAACTCATGGCTGCCGCAGCTATGGGCACATCTAAGGAATTGTATACAAAGGCAAAGAACAGATTTTAGATTTTGAAAGAATGGCCATCCTGTCTACAAAACCACAGGATTGGCCAAAATCAGCTCTATCCACCCATAGGTTCTTGCTGAGGCAAACCTTTCTAAGAAACCGCCAGGGAAAAAGACAAATCTCATGGCAATGAACACAAGGGGAAGGGTAAAGAGTAATCGGCTCTAAGGCCATACCACATGTAGGACATGATCCTGGTCCTGCCTGACGGATTTCAGGATGTGAACTGGGACCTGTCCTGTGTCTTCATACCGCAGACAGGATCCACAAATTCAACCGATGAAGGTGACCTGTCAGTTGGTGTTTATGCCCTTTCATAGATTTCATCCTCCTTTTTACTAAAATTTATCAAAATTCCCATTTGATCTTTAGACCAAAGGCATCATCTTCTCCATGATTCAGTATTTGTCCCAGACTAAAATATCCCCCTGATACGGTCAGATGGTCATTAAAGATGTATGCAAATACAAAGGACCACCAATCACTTTCACTTCCAACAAGCCCTGGTATCTCTTTATAGGTGCTTATCTTCTGACGATATTCTGCTCCCAGGGCAAGCTTATTTGTTACAAATATCACCACATTCCCTTCAAATCTTATACGTCTGTCATCTGTAAAACCAAGATATCCCATATGAGCAGCCTTGGTGCTTCGCAATCCCATATTGATCAGTACAGGGCGGGGCAAAAACTTCAACATCTTACTTGCATAGAGGGTATAATCAATGCCATCATTGTCTTTAATGCCTATATTCCTGAGAGTGCCAAACAGGTCATTATTGATCTTATTTATAGTATCATTATATTTGTAGTGAATTCCAAAAGTTATGGCTGGCATCCAGGATTTATTGAATTCACCCTCTCTTATCAGTGCCAACCGAACATTAAAGTTGTGTAAATAAACAGTATCGTCACGAATCCTGATGCCAGTGGCGGACTGGATATCACTTTTCAGGCCTGAAAGATAAAGGGCACCAAAGCCGTATCCCAATTCCAACCTGTTCCATAATGTTTCTGTAAAGGTATTCACTATGAGGTAATCCCCTCCAGTTGTAAAAACGGCTCCTGTACCAATGCTGGGCCTTCCGATTATCCTGTCTTCTGGTGCGGGATTGGTCAAATAGGCAGTATAGGTTATGGCTATCCCACCATACCCTTCTATTCCGTGCAGGGGTAATGGCGGGCCTGCCTTGGCAGTAGAAACACTCAATAAAAGGATAAAAATACCAAGTTGAAATAAAAGATTTTTCTTTTTCATAAGATCCTCCTTTTGTGCTTTATCATCATTTGAAGCAAAAAACATACCATGGAGTATTTTTTCTTTTAATCAGTTAAGTTGCTGAAAAAGTAAGATGAGGAAATTAGGGAGGTCAAGCTGCTTATTATTTGCTTATTATTTTATTGGCAACTCTATCACAAAGGTGGTTCCTGGCTCTCCATTGTTTGGGTAAAATGATATCTTCCCACCATGGGCCTCTATTATCTTCTTGGATATTGCCAGACCAAGGCCTGTGCCTTCTTCTTTGGTGGTAAAAAATGTTTTAAATATTAGCTCCTTTTGATCATCCCTTATGCCTGGCCCATGATCTTTTATTTTTATTACTACATTCCCCTTCCTTTTTTCCGTTGAAATTACAACAGAATCATCTGTGGGTGAGGCCTGAATGGCATTTGTGATCACATTAAGTAAAGCTCTCTTTAGCTTTTCTTCATCTGCCATGATATTGGATAATTCAGGAGAAAGATTTAATATGATCCTGACCTTAGATCTATTTGCTATTTCCTGAATAGACTCATTTATAACTTCTATTAACCTATTTATGTTTACTTCAGATTTATTGATATTAATAGACTTGCTAAACTCCAACATGTTCCTTACCATCTTTTCAAGCCTTGATACCTCTTCAATTACAATATCCAGTTTCTTTTTGGCCGGATCATCCTCAGGAATCTTTCTTGCTACCTGAGTTACAAATCCTCCTATGCTCATAAGTGGGGTCTTCATATCATGTGCAATCTCTGATACAGTCTTACCAATAGCTGCTAATCTCTGTTGTTCTAATAGTTGTCTGTTATATTCTCTTTCTCGATCTATAAGTATGCCAAGCAAAACAGCAATAGTGATGGACATTAGAACTTCCAGTATCTCATCTAGATCCTTCTGAGAAAAATTATTCCAGCTTATGTTAGATATAAGATGTGGCATATAGAGAAATAGCATTATAATACAGGCGACAATGCTCCCCTTGAGTCCAAACCAAAATCCACTCAATATCATCGGGAGATAGAAAAAAAAGAGGAAAAATATGTGTTCATGCCCTTTGAAAAAATGATGTGATAAGGCAATAACAATAAATAGTAATCCAATCAGTATTATCTTAAATATGTCTTTTTTTGATGGTAGCTGCATATTTTACTAATCTATGTTTTTTAACAATCTTTTTTTATCATGCTTGCTGGAATCTTGTCAAAGATACAATGAAACTTATTAGAAAAGACAGCTATTGACATTAACAAACATAGAATTACCCCTGAAGATCTTAGTTTGATCCATTACTTGATGCCTTGCAGGATATAAATGCTATTATAGTGCTAAGATTATAGAGTTTGGGATGAAGCCTGCTAAAAAAAAGCTTTAAGGAAGTCTTTTTAAAGAGTTAAATGATTTTGAAATGGAATTTAAATTAGAGCAGGATTTTTAAGTTAACAAGTTGCCTTTTTACTTCAGATGCAAAGCCATCTATTTCTTCATGAAAAAGTTTCTTTAATGTCCCATTAAACTTTATCCTTCCTGATTCAATTATAAATAGATGTTCTGCAAGTTTTAATGCTTCAATAGGATCATGTGTTACATGGATTACTGTAAGATGAAATTTCTTCTGTGCGTATTTTAAGAAATCAAGAATATTCATTTTTAAATGAAAATCAAGGCCAGTAAGTGGTTCATCTATAAGTAATATCTTTGGTCTTGCAAGAATTGATCGTGCAAGAACGACCCTCTGTTTTTCTCCTTGACTTAGCTTATTTGGCATCCTATCTAAGAGACTTTGCAGCCTAAATTCTTTAACTATTTTCCTTAAAAATTCCTCATCAATTTGTTTTTTTTGACAAATAAATGGATAAAGAAGCTGCTCTTTTACACTTAAATGAGGAAATATTCCAAGATTTTGTGGAAGATATACAATCCTTCTCTCTTCAGGAGGAAGCATAGAAATATCCTTTCCATTAAGTAAAATTTCTCCATTATCTGGCATCTCAAATCCTGCTATTATCTTTAATATTAAGCTCTTTCCAGAACCACTTGGTCCTAAAAGAAAATTATAGCTTAGATCAGATATCTCAAAGGAGATATCTAATGAAAAATCTTTAAACTTCTTTTTTAGACTGACCTTTAGCATATCTCTTTGTAAAGTAGAATAAAGCAAGGAAGATTCCTGTTGTAATCACTATTACTATGGCAGTAACAGGTCGGGCCATATTTAGTCCATATTCCTCAAATCTTTCATACATAAGGATTGAGGCAGTCTTTGGGTAATATGCAATGATAAGAAGTGCTCCAACTTCACTCATACTCCTTGCAAATGCCAAAACAGCCCCTCTTAATATGGCTGGAAATGCAAGGGGAAATGTGATGTGCCAAAATGTATAATTCATAGACGCACCAAGACTTCTGGATACCATTTCAAGCTCTTTATCTACATTACTAAATCCAATAACAGAGGAGCTTATAATAAAAGAGAGGCTTACAAATAGCATGGCAATGATAATTCCATAAACTGTATCTACAAAACTAATATGAAATAAGGAAAAAAATCTTCCAATAGCACTTTTTGGATTAAAAAGGGAAAGGAGTGCAATTCCAACGGCAACATGAGGTATAGCAACAGGAAGATTTATAATGCTTTCTAATATTCCTTTTCCTCTAAATTGAGACCTACTTAAGACATAAGAAAATGGAATTCCTACTATGCATCCAATAATTGTTGCCCATGCCGAGGCC
Source organism: Desulfobacterales bacterium (assembly GCA_027037575.1). Lineage (GTDB taxonomy): Bacteria > Desulfobacterota > DSM-4660 > Desulfatiglandales > JALVZP01 > JALVZP01. The sequence goes on from JALVZP010000282.1 coordinate 4,987, forward strand.
CAGATAGATATAAATATGGACTCCCATACAGACCTATCCCTTAAGGTATTTATAAGATTTTCTGAGGATACTTTAATAAAAATATGAAAAATAGGAGCAATAATAAATAAAATGACAATAATTAAGATAAAAATGGCTGTTTTTAAGATAAAATCTTTTTCCATTATTCTTTTGGAAAAATAATCCGCCCTGAATAATCTATTTTATATCCATCAAATTTAGAGGCGATCTCTCTAAATCTTTTATCTTGAATCATACTAAGAAATCTCTGTATTTCTTTTTCAAAAAAGAACTCTTTTGGAATGAAAAGATCATATCTTTCCCATCTTAGAGGGATAAAATTAAGACCCAGCATTGTGGCAACAGCCCTTATTCCTATTGCTGCATCAGCTCTCTTAGAAAGGACTTCTATTGCTACAGAAAGATGGGAAGGAAATTCATTCTCATATCCTTTTATGGATGAGGGATCTATACTCTTTTTTTTTAACTCATGATCCAAAAGCAGCCTTGTTCCTGTCCCTTTTGGTCTGTTTGCAATAGTTATATCTTTTCTTGTAAAAGATGTTACATCCTTTATTCTCTTTGGATTTCCCTTTTGGACAATTATGCCCTGCTCTCTTAAGCAAAAATTTATAACAGCAGGCATATCATCTTCTAAGTATTTTTCTATATAGGCAAAATTATATTCATCTTCACTTTCATGCATGAGATGGGAAGATGCGATATGGCATATTCCCTTTTTTAATGCCTTAAGGCCTGAGGAACTTCCCATAGGAGAATATACAATTGGGGGAATTTTGGGAAAATTTCTATTATATTCATTTATAATTGCCTCTAACAAAAGGTCATGACTTCCTATAATGATTATTACTGAAGAAAGAAGTGATTGGGCAGGCTTAGGTTTATTAATTGTATGGCTTTCAAGCCATTTTTCTAAAAGGTTTCTTGGAAAAAGCCATTTTCCAGTGACTCTACATGCAGGAAGTCCTTTTTCATTTATTAGCTGATATACCATCTTCTCATTTATATCCAAAAATTCAGCAACCTCTTTTGTAGTAAGATATTCTTTCTTTTTCATTTTATCTCCAAAAAGGTAATTTTTTAGAAAAGTAAAAAACAAAATTACAAATGTCAACTAAAAATACCAACAAAGGATTAACAATAAAGAATGGAATAGAGAAGTATGGTAGCGTAGCTCCCTGAGGGAAGAAAGAATTTAAATCTAATAATGTCCTTTTTTTCTCCTATGATCTGGAGCCTTTCAGGAAAGACTATTATTCTTCTCTTACCAGGTAAAAATACTTTTAAGGACAATGCCTCTGCTTCTAAGAAATCTTTTATATTTTCTATTTCAAGCTGTTTTATCTCTTCATTTAAAACAGAAAAAAATATCTTCTTTATCTCCTCTGGAATATCTTCATAAAATATATTTGAGCTTACAAATGGTAGCTCAAAATAAAGGTAAGGTTTTAAAGATATTTCCCTTTCTTTATAGAATGTTATCTTTCTTCCTTTAACAAAAGGCACCTGAAATGAGCTTTTACAAAATTTCTTTATTATTCTGGACAGAACCTCATTCCAGATAAGAGCTTGATAGGCAAAAAAGAATATGAGTTTTACCTTTTTTGGTAATGCCCTTAATGCCTTTTCTGGATCTCTTTTTTTTAAATATACCTTAAGTGCAATCTGGTCTATCCTGGAGTGGACTTTCCTGGATTCACTAAGGAGAATTTCTGGGATATCCCAGTGTCTCCTGAGTCTCTCTCTTATTTCGCTGTCAGGATGATGGCAAAGATGCTCTTTTAAGGCAGATTCATAGTCTTTTTTTATAAGGTATGTTGCTATTGGC
>JALVZP010000283.1 GCA_027037575.1 Desulfobacterales bacterium
GAGCTGCAGGTAGAACTGATCTTATTGGAGGCTCCCTTAATCAGCTTATATCTTCTTTAAAGAAACTGATAGAGCTTCCTACAGATACAATAGTATGGCCAGGCCATGATTATGGTGAAAGGCCTTATTCTACAATAGGTAAGGAAAAAAGAGAAAATCCATACATAACAGATTTTATCTATGGTGAAGAATAGATATTTAGGAATTTTTATCATCCTCCTTTTCGCCGGTATTTCCTTCTCTTGTAAAAATAAAGTAAAAGCAAATTCTATTGCACCTGATTTTGTTTTGCTCGATTTGAAAAACAGGCCAGTATCTTTAAAAGACTATAAAGGAAAGCTTGTTTTATTGGATTTCTGGGCGACATGGTGTTATGCCTGCAGGATGTCTATCCCAGAGCTGATAGATCTTCAAAAAAGATATAAAGAAAAAGGGTTATGTATTCTCTCCATTTCTTTGGATAGCCCGGAATATGTTACTAATGAAGAGCTTTTAAAATTTAAAAAGATGATGGGAATAAACTATAGGATTTTAAGGGCAAATATGAAGGTGATAAATGACTATTTTGACGATGAAAAGCCTGTAATACCTACGATGTTTGTGATAGATAGAGATGGAAGGATCAAAGCAAAAATAATTGGCTTTAATCCAGTAGCTCTTAGAGAGATATTAAGGAGGCTCTTAGATGATTATTGATTTTCATACTCATATCTTTCCTCCAGTTGTAAAGGAAAGGAGAGAAGAATTCTTAGATGATCCTCTATTCAGGCTTTTATATTCCTCAAATGATGCAAAGATCATCACTGCAGAAGAACTTATCTCTTCTATGGATCAGAATGGGATTGAAAAAAGTGTAACATTTGGCTTTCCTTGGAAGGATAAGGAAAGATATAGGATGCACAATGATTATATAATCGAGTCTGTAAACAGGTTTTCTGAAAGGATATGTGGATTTTGCTGCTTCTATCCAGATAAAAATGTAGAAAAGGAGGTGGAAAGGTGTCTTAATGAAGGACTAAAGGGGGTTGGAGAGATAGGATTTTATGATTCAGATATAACACCTGAGATAAGGGATTCCCTAAAGGGAATTATGGAAATATGTAGGGAAAGGGACTTTCCATTTCTCCTTCATACAAATGAACCGGTTGGGCATAGATATCCTGGAAAAAGCCCTATGACTCTATCTGGCCTATACAATTTCCTAAGGGCATATCCAGAGAATAAGATTGTCCTTGCACACTGGGGAGGAGGGATATTCTTCTATGGGCTTATGAAGAAGGAGGTAAAGGAAGTTCTCAAAAATGTTTGGTTTGATACGGCTGCATCTCCTTATCTTTACAAAAAGGATGTATATACTATTGCTTCATATATAGTTGGGGCAGATAGGATACTTTTTGGAAGTGATTACCCACTGATTTCTCCGTCCAGATATTTTAAGGAGATGGAGGAGGCAGGAATATCTTCTGAAGAGGTAGAAAAGATAACCTCAAAGAATGCATTGAGGCTTTTAAAATGGGGAAGATAAAGGGAATTAAGGCAGTTATATTTGATTGTGATGGTGTCCTATTTGATTCAAAGCAGGCAAATATAAACTTCTACAATAGCATAAGAAAACACTTTGGTCTTCCTCCAATGGACAAAGATGAGGAAGACTATGTCCATATACATACTGCAAAGGAGTCTGTTAGCTATATATTCAGAAACTATCCTCACCTGATAGAAGAGGCACAGAGATTTAGAGAGAAGATGGACTATACACCATTTATAAAGTATATGAAGATGGAAAAAGGATTAAAGGAGCTTTTAGAGAGGCTAAAAAAAGAGGGTTTTGGACTTGCAATTGCTACCAATAGAAGTAATACAATTGGCCCTGTTTTGGATTACTTTGACCTAAGGAGATTTTTTAACATAGTAATATCCTCTTTGGATGTAAAAAACACCAAGCCACATCCAGAATCCCTCTATAAGATACTTTTCTATTTTGGTATATCCAATAAAGAAGCTGTTTATGTGGGAGATTCTATGGTTGATTATGAAATGGCAAAAAAGGCTGATGTTTTCTTTATTTCTTATAAGAACAAAAAGCTAAAGGCTGACTTTCATGTGGAAAATCTACTTGAAATAGCAGATCTTCTCCTTCCATCTGATTGACCCACTTTTTTTGTCAAATATAACAAGATTAACCATTTTTGGGATATCTGATGGAGAAAATGGAAGTTCTTTAAAGAGCTTTTTTTCTACCTCTTTACAGACTTCAAAATTCCTTCTTATTGCATCTGCCACATCATCATCGCCCCTGCTATATCTTTCTATTATATATGAAAGCCTCTCTTCTAAGCTCACTACTTTGTCATGATTTACTCTCTTATCTGAATAATAAATTATCTCCTTCTCATTATATGGAGAATCCATGCTAAATTCCTTCAATATCACATGCTCTGAAATGAGCTCAGCTATTTCATGTAATCCATTTTTCTGACATATTTCCACCCCTATCTTTACATGATCCTTTCCTGTCTTAAGTCCTTCTGTCTTTCCTATATCATGAAGTAGTGCACCAGCAATTATCTTCTCCATTGAAAGCTCTGCACCTCCCTTTATAAGAAAGTCAGTTATTACAAATGCCACCTTTGCTACCATAATAGAATGCTTCTTTATGTTTTCCAGCATAGAGTATTTATCCATTAACCTGAGGCATTCAATTATATTAGGTATCACCTTTCTGTCCTGTTTTTATTTTTGAGTTTATGCTATTATATAATTGCTTTCAGAAAGGCAAGAAAAATATGAAGGGAGGGATCTATTACGGACTTTTCACAACAAAATCTAAAAATAACAACATTTCATATATTAACCAGAGAAAAAAAACACTTAAAAAATCAATTAAGGCTTCATTCCAAATGGAAAAAGACACTTCTTATTATACCTGTATTAGCTACTGAATATACAGATCCAAATAATAGGCCTGTATTCAGAAAGATACTTCGTCAATTGAAGGATGTTACCTATTTATCCAATATCATTATTGGACTGGATAGGGCTACGGAAAAGGATGCCTTTTTCCTAAGGGATCTTATAAAGGAAGTAGGTCTTAAAAATTGTATTATTCAGTGGAATGATGGAGAAGGATTTAGGAGTATATATAAAAAGCTAAGTGAGGCAGGATTTAATATTGAACAGCCTGGAAAAGGAAGAAATCTTTTCTTAAGCTTTGGCATAGCTATTGCCCTTGGTGCAGAATCTGTGGGTGTGGTGGATGCTGATATAAGGACATTTAAGAGGGAACAATTAGATAGATTGCTTTTTCCAGTTGTTGTCTTAAACTATGACTTTTCAAAGGCATACTATGCAAGGATCGCAAATAATACAATGTATGGAAGGGTAAAGAGACTTCTTCTTGATCCACTTCTCCTTTCTTTAAAGAGAAAATTTGCTGAAACAAAGGAAGAGAAGATGTTAAATCTTATAGAATTTCTTTTGGGATTCAATTATCAGCTTTCAGGAGAGGTTGCATTTCACATTGATCTTCTAAAGAAGATGAGGGTAGCAACCAACTGGGGAATAGAGATATTTACATTGATAGAAGTATACAGGAAGGCATCCTCCTGTGCACAGGTGATGTTTAGTGAAGAACCTTTTGAACACAAACATCAAGAGCTATCTCCTGAAGATAAAAGCAAGGGGCTAAACAGGATGGCAATAGATATTGTAACAACACTTATGCATGCCCTTATAGTAGAGGAAGGACTTGAGATCTCAGATACATTCTTTAGAGACTTGGCTATACTTTATCAGGCCGTTGCAGAAGATCAGATAAAAAAATATTCAGATGATGCAAGTTTTAATAACCTTAATTATAATAGAGATACTGAAGAGGAGATGGTAAAGAAGGTATTCAGAAACTCCATATTGGAGGCAGGTGATTATCTTGCTTCTCCTTACAGGCTTACAGAGAAATTCTTGAGATTTGTCCATGCCTTTCCTGAATTTAAGCCATTTTTAGATCAAGGATTAGCAGACACTATAGTTGGTATAGAAAAGAAGGTTGAAAAGACAGTCTTTGAAATGCCACAGACCGTTTCGTGGGAAAGGGTATCTAATAAGCTGCCAGATATATTCTATGATCTTATAGATGTGGTAGAGCAGGAAAAGAAAAGATTTGCATAAGCAGGAATGTCAAGTATAGTAATCTTTTCAGACTTGGATGGGACTCTTCTCTCTTCTAAGGACTATAGCTGGAAGGATGCAGAAGAGGCCATTGAAATATGCAAAAAGATAGAAATACCCATTGTATTGGTATCGAGTAAGACAAGGGCAGAGATAGAGCTTATAAGAAGAGAAATGGGGCTTAGTGATCCATTTGTCTCTGAAAATGGAGGAGCTATCTTTATAGAGGCAGAGGAAGGGATTGATCCTCCAAAAGGAGCTGCCTTAGATGGAAAATATTTTAGACTTGAGCTTGGAACACCCTATAGCAGACTTGTAGAGACGCTGAAAAGGATAAGAGACGAACTTGGATGGGATATAAAGGGATTTTCAGATATGACAATAGAAGAGATATCCTATCTTACTGGGCTTGATCTTTCTTCTGCATATTTGGCATCCTTAAGAGAATATGATGAACCATTTATTATTCTGGATAAGGTAGAAGATATTTCTCCTCTTTTAGAAAAGGCAAAAGAGGAAGGATTAAAGGTGTTCAGAGGTGGAAGATTCTATCATATCCAGGGAAGGAATGATAAAGGAAAGGCAGTTGAGATACTTAAGGATTGGTATAGAAAGAGGAAAGGAAGTATAATTAGTATTGCCTTGGGAGATAGCCCTAATGATTTTCCCATGTTAGAAAAGGCAGACTATCCTGTCCTTATCCTTTCTGATAAGAATTATTCCCTGAGCATGCCGAATCTAAAAGTTAGCAGATATAAAGGTCCAAAGGGGTGGAAAGAAGAGGTCCTGGATCTTATAAAAAGAATCTGTAGGAGGGAAAAAGATGATAGAGATAAATCCAGATAATGTAAAAGAGGCGGAGGTTGTAGTAGCAATTCCCTCATATAATGAGGCAGATTCCATCAGCTATCCAGTGACTCAGGCAGACAAAGGTCTTAGTCAGTACTTTGCCGATAAATCCAGAGTAATAATAAATTGCGACAATAATTCCCCTGATAATACAAGGGACGTATTTTTGAATACACCTACACAGAATCCAAAGATATACATCTCTACTCCTCCTGGAGTGAAAGGAAAGGGAAATAATTTTAGAAATCTTTTTAAAAAAGTCCTGGAATTGAAGGCAAAGGCAATAATTGTAGTAGATGCAGATCTAAAAAGTATTACACCTGAATGGATAAAACATCTTGGTGAACCCCTTTTTAATGGCTTCTCCTATGTTGCTCCTTTATATGTAAGGCATAAGTATGATGGAACAATAACAAACAACATAGCATACCCACTGACAAGGGCTATTTATGGAAGAAGGATAAGGCAGCCTATTGGTGGAGACTTCGGATTTAGTGGAAAGCTTGCAAAGATATACTTAGAAAGCGATCTCTGGGATGAATACATTGCAAACTTTGGAATAGATATCTGGATGACCACATTGGCAATCTGTAGCAGGGTGAGGGTATGTCAATCCTTTATGGGAAAGCCAAAGATACATAGGGCAAAAGATCCTGCAGCACATCTTGGTCCAATGTTTAGACAGGTAATAGGGACTATCTTTAAGATGATGACATACTTTGATTCCTTCTGGCTGAAGATAAAATACAGTAGACCTACTGCCATATTCGGATTTGGGCTTGGGGAGACAGAGATGCCTCCAGAAGTAAAGGTGGATACAGAAAGGCTTAGAAATAACTTTCATCAAGGATTTGATAAATATAAGGAGACATGGGAAAGGATATTGTCCAAGGATGTGTATAGGAAGCTTTTTGAGATAAAGGATATGCCAGATGAAAGATTTGTATTTCCTGTGGATCTTTGGGCAAGGCTTCTCTTTGATATTGCCATATCCTATAGGGACAATGTGATAGACAGGGATCTTATGATGGAATCCCTTATCCCACTTTATTTTGGAAAGACTCTCTCCTTTGTAAAGAAGACAGAAAATATGACAATTGCACAGGCAGAGGCAGTAATTGAAGATGAGTGCATGGTATTTGAGGCTACAAAGCCATATCTTGTAAGAAGATGGAAAGATACAGCTATTCCTTCTGCTCAGGCCCAAAGGGCCTGAATATAATAATTAAAGCTGGTGTCAAAGCAAGATCTGCAATGAGTGCAACTATCATGGCAAGTCCTGTAAAGAGTCCAAAATAGACGGTAGGGATAAAATCAGAAAACACAAGTATTGAAAATCCTATTGTTATTACAAAAGTTGTATAAAACATAGCATAGGCAATAGTGCTGTGGCACTTGTACATGGTCTGAAGATAATTCCTGTATGTCTTAAATTCCTGCTCAAATCTATGTATATAGTGGATTGTATCATCTACTGCTATTCCCATGCTTATGGAGGCAATAGTAATTGTCATCATGTCTAAGTGGATATTTGTCCATCCCATGAAACCCAAGATAAATACCACAGGCAATATATTAGGAAATGAGGCCAATAAAGCTATCTTCCATGATCTAAATAGCATCAAAAACATCATCATAAGTAGCATTGCAGTGAATCCAAGTGTAAGTATCTGTGATCTAAATAGGCTCTGAAGTATGTTGTTATAAAGAACAAGGACACCAGCAAGACGAAATTGATCTTTGCTTAGTCCTAACTTATGGACGAAATCATATTTTATCTTATTCAACAGGGCATTTCTTCTGAGAGATTTATTT
>JALVZP010000284.1 GCA_027037575.1 Desulfobacterales bacterium
CACTGCTGTTTCAAGGATTTCAAGAGTAGTTATACATCCTGACTATAGGGCAGACGGTATTGGAAAGCTTGCAGTTCGCTATGCAGTAAAGTGGATTTCCGAAAGAAGGATTCCTGAAATGAAAAGGAAAAAGGAGCTTGTAGAGGTTATTGCACAGATGGCAAGATTTAATCCATTCTTTGAAAAGGCAGGCTTTAAATATGTTTGGGATACAGGATCTGGAAGACCAGTCCTATACTATCCCTTAACAAGAAAAGCAATATCCATAATATCTTCCTTCCTCAAGGAAGATAAATATGCATCAATGCATAAAGGAAAGCTATATAAGCCTTCTATTTCAAAGAATCCGCCTATCTCTTCTCCAATCCTCTTTAGGGATGTTACAAAATACTTTGAAAACAGGCTTGAGATAGATTCCTTAGATCCAAAACTAAGAGAGCTTTTGGAAAGCTTTGGAGTTCACGAAAGGAGAATACAAAGACGGGTTATCTCAAATTTAAATCTTACTATAGAACCAGAGAGCATAACAATTCTCGTTGGGGCATCTGGTGCTGGAAAGACAACATTTTTAAGGCTTATAATTGGAAAGGGGCTAAGGCTAAGTGAAGAGAAATTCCTACCTACAGAAGGAGAGATAATAGTTCCTGAGGACATCAGGGTTTCTGCATTCATTCCTGGTGAATTTGAGCCAAAATTTGGCAGCGAATCAATAATAGAGCATATGTATTTCAAGACAAAGGATGAAATAAAGGCAATAGAGATACTTAACAGATGTGGCATCAGTGATGCAGTCCTTTATAGGGCTCGTTTTCATGAGCTTTCAACAGGACAAAAGGAGAGGGTAAAGATAGCATCTTTGCTTGCAGATTTTCCAAATCTTTTGATAATAGATGAGCTTGCATCCCATCTTGATCCTCTCACTGCAATGAGGGTTTGTAGAAGACTTATCTCATTTGTAAGGGAGATGAATATCACACTCGTTGCATCTACGCATAGAATGGAGCTATTAAAGACCTTATCACCAGACAAAATCCTATACATAGGATATGGAAGGGTGATTGAACATGCTTCTGTTTAAAAGGGAGTTTGTTGAACCAATACTTAAAGGAGAAAAGTGGCAGACAAGGAGACTGAAAAGACCTCGTGTAAAGGTTGGAGGAATATATTATTGCAAGACAAGCAGGTTTTCCTCCAAGCCATTTGCAAAGATAAGGGTTACAAATCTTAGAAGACAGAGGCTTTCTAAGATAAGCGAAGAGGAAGTGAAGGCAGAGGGAATGAGTAGTAAAGAAGAGTTTATAAAGGTATTCAAAGAGATATATAATCTTTCTCCAGAATCAGACCCAGATGTCTGGGTAATAGAATTTGAATTAATCAAGGAGTAGGGGCATGCATTCCTATTTTTTTAGGCTTTGTCCAAACTGCAACGGAACAATCACAGACGAAAGGCTCCTTTCAGGATGCCTTTGTGAGGAGTGTCTTCCCTTAGCCTCAAACTGCTCAAAGGAGCATATCCATACTGAATTAAAAGAATCAGGAAACCTAAAAGAGCTATCTGAGTATTTCAAGAGATACAATCAGTTTTCTGAATTCTCTGATTTCTTTAAAAAGGTTGTTGGACAGGAGATGTGGAGTCTTCAAAGGGTATGGGCAAGGCGTGTCCTTTCAAAGAAGAGCTTTTCAATACTTGCTCCTACTGGCGTTGGAAAAACAACATTTGGATGTGTTACTGCCCTTTATTTTTCAAAAAAGGGAAAGAGATCCTATCTTATCCTTCCAACTGGACTCCTTGTCAGACAGGTATATGAGAGGATAACAGACTATAGCAAAGCCATTAATAAAAGACTTGCAGTAGTTCATTATCATTCAGGTTTAAGGAGTAGTCAAAGAAGGGAGGCATTAAAGACCATAGAAGAGGGAGATTTTCAGATACTTATAACTACAGAGCGTTTTTTAATAGATCGATTTGAGCTGATAAAGGATCACAAATTCTTCTTTGTGTTTGTAGATGATGTAGATTCC
>JALVZP010000285.1 GCA_027037575.1 Desulfobacterales bacterium
GAATACATCACTTGAAGAAGTTGTTATGTGCCTTTATACGCATAGAGAAAGGCTTGGTCTTACTACAGGAATAAACACAAAATACATATATCCTACAAGCAGGCTTGTAAGCATGATAACAGGGATTGTTGTTCAGCCAAATAAGGCAATTGTAGGAGCAAATGCATTTGCACATGAGGCAGGAATACATCAGGATGGTCTTCTTAAGCATAAGCTCACATATGAAATAATAGAGCCAGAAGTAATAGGGCTTGATAGGAGCAAGCTTGTTCTTGGAAAGCATTCTGGAAGGCATGCATTTAAGAAGAGGCTTGAAGAGCTGGGATATGATCTCACAGATGAGGAGGTAAATAAGCTGTTTGAAAAATTTAAGGAGCTTGCTGATAAGAAGAAGGAGGTCCAGGATGAGGACATAGAGGCATTGGTTGCAGAGGAGATATTAAGAGGGCCTGAGGTGTATAAGCTGGAATACCTGAATGTAGTGAGTGGGACAGGAACTGTTCCAACAGCAACTGTTAGGTTGAAGATAAGGGATAAAGTTGTTCAGGATGCAGGATTTGGAGTAGGTCCTATAGACGCAACATATAATGTGATTGCAAAGCTTACGGGAACAAAATCTCAGCTTTTGAGATTCTCTGTAAACTCCATTACAGGTGGGATGGATGCACAGGGAGAGGTTACGGTAAGATTGAGGGAAGATGGAGTGGTTGCACTTGGAAAGGGTGCAGATCCTGATATTATTGTTGCAAGTGCAAAGGCATATATAAATGGGCTAAATAGGCTGGAATATCTGAAATCACATCCATCTAAGAAGCCAACAACACCATAAGGAGAAGACTAATGGGAATGACTATTACTGAAAAGATCCTTGCAATCCATTCAGGAAGGGATAGGGTAAGTCCTGGAGAGATCATTCAAGTAAAGGTAGATCTTGCCCTTGCAAATGATATTACTGCCCCTCTTGCAATAAAGGTATTTGAAGAGCTCGGGAAAAAGGAAGTCTTTGATAAGGAAAGGATCGTTCTTGTTCCAGATCATTTTGTCCCAAATAAAGATATCCCATCTGCCCAGCAGGTAAAGTTTGTTAGAGATTTTGCAAAAAGATATGGAATAAAGAACTTCTTTGAGCTTGGAGATGTGGGGATAGAGCATGTGCTTCTTCCTGAAAAAGGACTTATTTCTCCAGGAGATCTGATAATTGGAGCAGACAGCCACACCTGCACATACGGGGCATTGGGAGCATTTTCTACTGGAGTTGGAAGTACAGATCTTGGAGTAATAATGGCAACAGGAGAAACATGGCTAAGGGTTCCAGAGACAATAAAGGTGATCTTTAATGGAAGCCTAAAAAGATGGGTATATGGAAAGGATCTTATACTTTATCTTCTTAAAGAGATAGGCACAGAGGGAGCAATATATAAGGCGATTGAGTTTGCAGGATCTACAATAAAAGAGCTTTCCATGGCAGACAGATTCACTATGGCAAATATGGCTGTTGAATGTGGTGCAAAGAACGGGATATTTGAGCCAGATGAAAAGACAAGGGATTATGTAAAAAAGGCAGGGGCAAAGGAGGGAATATATTTAAGTAGTGACCCAGATGCAGAATATGAAAAAGTAATTGAGATAGATGCAAGCAGAATTGATCCTCAGGTTGCATGTCCTCACTCCCCTGACAATGTTGTTTCAGTAAATGAAATAGGAAATGTAAAGATTGATCAGGCATTTATTGGATCATGCACAAATGGAAGAATTGAGGATTTGAGGATAGCATCTCAGGTAATAAAGGGGAAAAAGGTGGCAGATGGAGTAAGGCTAATTGTTATTCCTTCTACTCCAAAGATATATAAGGAGGCAATTGAGGAAGGAATAATAAGCACATTCTTAGATGCTGGGGCAGTAATTGGTCCACCATGCTGTGGCCCATGTCTTGGAGGACATATGGGAATACTTGCAGAAGGAGAGATTGCAGTATCTACTACAAACAGAAACTTTAAGGGAAGGATGGGGCATCCTGAAAGCAAGGTATATCTTGCAAATCCTGCTGTAGTTGCAGCATCTGCAATTGCAGGAAGAATCATTTCACCAGAGGAGCTTTAAGATGAAGATAGAAGGAAGGGCATGGAGGTTTGGGGATAATATAGATACAGATGTCATAATCCCTGCAAGGTTTCTGAATACATCTGATGAAAAGGAGCTTGCAAAGGGATGCTTTGCTGATCTAAGACCTGAATTTTCAAAGGAGGCAAAAAAAGGAGATATTATTGTTGCTGGTAAGAATTTTGGTTGTGGTTCTTCAAGGGAGCATGCACCAGTTGCTATAAAGGCATGTGGAATATCTCTGATTATTGCTAAAAGTTTTGCAAGGATATTTTATAGAAATGCATTTAATATAGGTCTTCCACTTTTGGAATGTGAGGATGCAGAAAGGATAGAGGAGGGGGATAGACTAAGGGTGGATCTTTTGAAGGGAGAGATAATTAATCTGGATAAGGAAGAGAAATATTATGCAAGGCCAATTCCTGAATTTATGATGAAAATTATAGAGGCAGGTGGCCTTGTAAACTATGTAAAGTCAAAAAAATAAGAAAGGGGGTGTTTCCCATTAAACTCACAGGCGCACAAATATTTTTCAAGGTCTTAGAAGAAGAAAAGGTAGAAGTCATATTTGGATATCCAGGAGGAGCAGTCCTGGATATATATGATGAGCTCTGCAGACATGAAAATATAAGACATGTGCTTGTAAGGCACGAACAGTCAGCAGTTCATGCAGCAGACGGATATGCAAGGGCATCAGGGAAGGTAGGAGTATGCCTTGTTACATCCGGGCCAGGTGCAACAAACACAGTAACAGGAATAGCAACTGCATATATGGATTCCATTCCAATTGTTGTTTTTACAGGGCAGGTTCCGACAAGGCTTGTTGGAAGTGATGCATTTCAGGAGGTAGATATTGTTGGAATTACAAGATCCTGTACAAAGCACAACTATCTTGTTACAGATGTAAATGACCTTGCAAGGATAGTAAAAGAGGCATTTTACATAGCAAGGACAGGGAGGCCAGGTCCAGTATTGGTTGATATACCTAAGGACGTGCAGCAGGCAACAGCAAGGTATGAACCAATAAAGGAAATAAAGCTTAAGTCATATAAGCCTGTTTATAAGCCAAATGTAAAGCAGCTTCAAAGGGCAATATCTTTAATAAAGAAGTCAAAAAGGCCACTAATCCTTTCTGGTGGTGGAGTAGTTCATGCAAGGGCACATGAGGAGCTCAGGGAATTTGCAGAAAAGATAAAATCTCCTGTTACATCGACACTTATGGGACTTGGATCCTTTCCACCTGATTCTCCCCTTTGGCTTGGAATGGTAGGAATGCATGGGACATATGCAGCAAATATGGCAACAGGAGAATGTGATCTTCTCATTGGAATTGGTGTAAGATTTGATGATAGGGTTACTGGAAAGGTAGATACATTTGCTCCAAATGCAAAGATAATTCACATAGACATAGATCCAACATCAATTCAGAAGAATGTTCCAGTTACTGTCCCTGTTGTAGGAGATTGTAAGATTACGCTATCTATGCTGAATAAAATGCTTAATGAAGATGGAATTGATGAGAAGGAGCTTGAACAGATTAGAAAAGATTGGCTTTTCCAGATAGAGGAATGGAAAAAGAGTAAGCCACTTAAGTATGAACAGAAGGAAGGAGAGATAAAACCGCAGTATGTAATAGAGACCCTTTATGAGCTTACAAAGGGAGATGCAATAATTGCCACAGAGGTTGGACAGAATCAGATGTGGGCTGCTCAGTTTTATAAATTCCACAGGCCAGGTCAGCTTCTTACATCCGGCGGGCTTGGATGTATGGGATATGGATTTCCTGCAGCAATTGGTGCAAAGGTTGCATGTCCAGAAAAGACAGTTGTAGATATAGCAGGGGATGGAAGTATCCAGATGAATATACAGGAGCTTGCAACAGCCATACAGAACAATATCCATGTAAAGGTGATCATACTGAATAATAGCTACTTGGGAATGGTAAGACAGTGGCAAGAGCTATTTTATGAAAGGAGATATGCCTGCACTTATCTTTCTTATGCACCAGACTTTGTAAAGCTTGCAGATGCATATGGAGCTGTTGGATTGAGGGTAGAGAAACCTGAGGAGGTCAGACCTGTCCTTGAGAAGGCACTTTCTATCCCGAATGTGGTATTTGTGGATGTCAGGATACCACCAGAAGAAAATGTATATCCTATGGTTCCTGCAGGATCTCCAATAACAGAGATGATATTAGTATAAAATCGTGAGGGAGTAGAAGATATGGCAAAAGAAAGAAATGAAAAAGAACAAAAACATATATTCTCTCTTCTTGTAGAAAACCAGCCTGGAGTCCTTGCTCGCATAGCTGGTCTATTTTCTGCAAGGGGCTACAATATAGAAAGCCTTTGTGTTGCTCCTACTGTAGATCCAGAAATATCCAGGGTTAGCCTTGTTACTACAGGAGATGAATTTATACTGGAGCAGATAAAGAAGCAACTAAACAAGCTAATAAATGTAGTAAAGGTCTATGATTATACTCAAATTCCATATGTCCAGAGGGATCTGGCACTTGTCAAAGTAAGAGCAAAGCCAGAACATAGGGCAGAGATACTCAGGATAGTTGATATATTCAGAAGCAGGGTTGTAGATGTAAGCCCTGATTACTACACAGTAGAAATTACAGGAGATGAGGATAAGATAGAGGCATTCTTAAAACTTCTCAGACCTATGGGAATAAAGGAGATTGCAAGAACAGGTCCTGTAGCGCTTGCAAGAGAATTGGTTTGAAGCCTCTCTTTATTACATTTGAAGGAATAGATGGGTGTGGAAAGTCCACACAGGCTAAAAGACTGTATAATTATTTGAAAAACCTAAATATCCAGGTTATTCTTACATTCGAGCCTGGTGGGACAGATATTGGAAAATTCATAAGAAAAATTCTTCTTGATTCCAAGAATACCCATATAGATAAATTAACAGAGCTTTTTCTATACATGGCAGACAGAAGCCAGCATATAAAGGAGATCATAGAACCCTCCTTAAGAAGAGGAATTTGGGTAATAAGTGATAGATTTTATGATGCAACACTGGCATATCAGGGATTTGGGAGAGGAATAGATATAGGACTTATACAGATGCTAAATAAGAAGATCTGTGGAGGCTTAGAGCCAGATATTACATTCCTTTTAGATTGTCCAGTAAAGGTTGCAATAGAAAGGAGAGGAGAGGAGGACAGGCTTGAAAAAGAGGATATAGATTTTCATAAAAGGGTAAGAGAGGGATATCTTTCTTTGGCAAAAAGAGAAAAGAGATTTGTTGTTTTAGATGCAACAAAAAAAATTGAAGAGATTGAAAAGGAGATAATTAAAAAAATAAAAGGATTAATTAACAGAAAGGACCTGAAGTAGACTAAAAAAGTGCAAACTGTCTTCACTGAAATTACAGCCAAATAAAAGAGTTCAATGGTAATAAGAGGTGATTATGAAAGAAGAGAGAAAGGATAGACCTGATTGCTTTGGCATATTAGATGAGGTCTTCCCAATGGGAGAGGAAGGGATAAGGGAAGTAAGGGAAAGATGTATAGATTGCCCATTTAGGATAGAATGCCTAAGGGAGGCAATCCAGACAGAAGAAGGGCTTAAGATGAGGGAAGAGATGATGGAAAGGATGCCTGTAAGGGGTGTTGGTGACTGGGTGAGAAGATGGTCTGAGAAAAAGATGCTTTACAGGATGAGGAAAAAGGAAGAAGCCTCTTGGAAGGCACTGTGGAGTGAGTTTAAAAGTGTCCTCTTTTCTCCAAGTAGCTTCTTTTCAGAGCTTTCTGAAATAAACTTAAGGGATGCATTCACATTTGGCCTTATTACTGGATCTATTGGATCTATGTTTTCCCTCTTTTGGAAGATCCTCCTCTTAGAGGAAAAATTCCCCTCCATAGCAAAAAATATACAAAACTACATTGGATCAACTGACCTGATGCTATTCATCTCCTTTTTACTAATACCAATCTTTGTAATAGCAGGAATCCTCTTCTATTCGGTCCTCCTCCATATATGCCTTTCCATATTTGGCGCCTCAAAGAGGGGATTTTCTGGAACATTCTTCGTCATATGCTATTCCCAGGCAGCAGAGGTCTTATCCTTTTTACCAATGCTTGGAGGCATTATAGGATCTATCCTCCAGGTATATATACAACTTGTGGGGCTAAAGAAGATTCATGAGACAAGCTATTTTAGGGTTATCATCTCCTTTATCTTCCCGTTGGCATTCTTTATCCTGTCAATGATAGGAGCTATGCACATCTTCCAGAACATTATCTCAGGTATGATGAGATGATCCCGTATGAGAAGGTGTTAAACAGGCAGCAATTAGAAGCAGTAATGAGTATAGAAGACCCTATTCTTGTAATAGCTGGGGCTGGAAGTGGAAAGACAAGGACATTGGTCTATAGGGTTGCAAGACTAATAGAGCTTGGAATACCACCCTACTCAATACTTCTTCTTACATTTACCAGAAAGGCAGCAGAAGAGATGTTAGAAAGGGCAAGCGCTCTTCAGGATGAAAGATGCAAATTTGTCTCTGGAGGAACATTCCATTCCCTTGCAAATAGGATCTTAAGGAGATACTCAGAGCTTATAGGTTTTAAAAATGGATTTTCCCTCTTAGATAGGGCAGATCAGGAAGACATTATATCATCTATTATACAAGAGCTTGGATTTTCAAAGAAAAACAGGAGATTTCCAAAAAAGGGAACTGTTTCTGACATAATAAGTAAGTGTGCAAATACCCA